>JAJAZF010000204.1 GCA_026785875.1 Chamaesiphon sp.
AGTGTGGTAATGGTTATCCTCTTTTCAGCGATCTTTCTCCACGAGCCACTCACACTCAAAGTCATCCTTGGTGGTTTCCTGATTATCATCGGTACTTTGGTATTAGTGTTGTAATCTAGACAATCTTAGAGCTTGCATTAGTACATCAACACGATCGAACCCCAGCATGTATACCGCCACAACCAAATCCTTCATTTATCAACCTCCAACATCTGCCCATAACGCCCGACACATCCTCGTCAAACCAAATCTGGGCTATCCCGTCGGGGCACCTGTTACCGTCAGTATGGGAGTGCTAGGTGAAGTATTGCGATCGCTGCGTCAAACCAGTCCCAATGCTAAAATCTCGATCGTCGAAGGTGTCTGCTCTCCAGTAAGCCTCCACGATATTGCCAGCAAAAATGGACTATACGCCTTGTTGGATGAAGGAATGGAACTTCTTGACGCTGACACTCTACCATTGGTCGAATATCCCAACCTATCCCCCACTCCAGTGCGATTTAAAACCATGTGGGCACCCGCACTGCTGCAAGAAGTAGACTGTCGAATTACCATCGGCGCATTCAAGCGGACAATGTTAAAAAATCAACCCCTGATTTCAGCATCTCTCAAAAACCTCTACGGACTATTTCCGCGATCGAAATACCACGCCCGTAGCCTCAACTCACGCGGACAACTCCACCAGCCATCAGTCCCCAAAGTCCTCCAAGATGTCTACTTCTCGATCGGACATCTCTTCGACGGCGCAGTAGTAGACGCAGACTTGCGCTTCATCAGCTCCGACTGGAAACCCGATCGAGGTAAAACGATCGAATTTGGTAAGATATTCGCAGGTATCGATCCAATTGCAGTCGATCGATCCGCCTGTACCGCCACCGGAGAAGCCATCCCTAGTTATTTAGATGCGATCGACAAACTCCGACAATAACCTAAGTAAAAAACCCCACCAGCAACATCTCCGCGTTCTCCATTTACTCCGCGCCCTCTGCGTAATATGAAACTCCTCTTTGTCTGTCTCGGAAACATCTGTCGCTCCCCTGCCGCCGAAAACATCATGAATCATCTCGCGGCTGAAGCTGGTATCAGCAATCAGATCGAGTGTGACTCCGCTGGAACTGCCAACTATCATAGTGGAAATCCACCCGATCGCCGAATGCAAGCCGCCGCCACCAAACGGAATATTCCGATGGTAGGAAGTGCCAGACAATTCACCAAATCTGACTTCACCGCCTTCGATCTGATCCTCGCGATGGATCGGGAAAACTACGCTAATATTCTCGCGCTCGACCCACAAGGACAATATAAAGACAAAGTTAAACTGATGTGCGACTTTGCCACTCAACACCCAGACCGGGAAGTTCCCGATCCCTACTATGGTGGTGTAGAAGGTTTTGACTACGTTCTCGACCTGCTCACAGATGCATGTGGCGGACTCATTGCTCAACTAAAATCCACAGATTTCAAAAATACTTAGAAATTTGCTTGGTGTTTTCAGTAAGGTATGCTAATATTAGTAACTGTGAAACAAAGCGACAGCCGCTCTGGAGGTTTCCTCCAGGTATAGGATGTCAAGACGTGGGTCGATGGCCGAGTGGTTAATGGCGGCAGACTGTAAATCTGCTGGGAGACCTACGCTGGTTCAAATCCAGCTCGGCCCACTTTCACAAACGCCCGCATAGCTCAGTGGTAGAGCACTTCATTGGTAATGAAGAGGTCATGAGTTCAAGCCTCATTGCGGGCTTTTAAGTTCTGTTCAAATTTGAGTCAAGGCTGACTGGCTAGATTCACTCGCTCTCTCCAAACTTCAAATGTTCGGACAATCGCGATTTGAGTATTTCGATTAGTTCCGAATCCATGTACTGATAATCATCAGTGATATTGAGAACGACGATCGATTTTCCCTCGATCTCTTTCCCATACTTGCGGTGAATTATCGCTAGATGACGTTTCTCCATTACAAATAGTCGATCTGCCCAGTTAATCAAACCAGCCGTAATTTTAATTCTCGCACTATCTGACGTACCTGCCGATCGAGCTGCATAGAGATCGTTATCTTTAAATAAAGCTGCTGCGGTGGAACTCCGCCACTGGTTGCGGCTACACACAAATAATAATTGTTCGCGATATACTAAACACGGATGGGAGCTAGACTTTATACAAAGTGATTCAAACCTTTGCAGAGTAAATCTTCGAGCGTTAAATAAAAAGTCCATCCTTTAGCCGTTTTTAGTATACATGTGACTAAATACCAACTCTAACAAAAAGGTAGGGGCAATTCATACATTGCCCCTACCTTTTATGTCATGTAACTACTACCAACTTAAACTAAGCTCCAACTTTTGCAGTCGAACGTTGTTTGCGACGACCGACTGGTGCAACACCAGTACTAGCACTTGCACCAACAGCGACATTAGCTTGATTTGCAGTAGAGCCATCTTCAGGCGTTTGCATCATCAAGACTAG
>JAJAZF010000205.1 GCA_026785875.1 Chamaesiphon sp.
CAACTCAGCCCACTGACGGATAAAGATCGACAGGATTTAGATTTTGTCGCTGCTCATGCCGATATTGTCGGCTATTCTTTTGTCCAATCTGCCGATGATATCAAATTACTCCAACAGGAGCTAGCAGTGCGGATGGAGCATCCCCGCGAGATCGCGATTATGGCGAAGATTGAAACGCCGCAAGCTGTCAGTAATTTACCAGAATTAATCGTCCAAGCGGCAGGGCAACAACCATTTGCGGTGATGATAGCACGAGGAGATTTGGCGATCGCGATCGGTTATCAACGGATGGCGGAAATCCAGGAAGAAATTCTCTGGATCTGCGAGGCGGCGCATATTCCCGTAATTTGGGCAACTCAGGTGTTGGAGAGTCTTGTCAAAAAGGGGATTCCTTCACGAGCAGAGATAACGGATGCGGCAATGGCGGAGCAGGCTGAATGCGTGATGCTCAATAAAGGGGCGTTTGTGGCTGAGGCGGTGACGATGTTGGATGATGTGTTGGCGCGGATGCAGACGCATCAATTGAAGAAAACATCGCAATTACGGGCATTGCATTCTTGGTAAGAGAGTGCTTACCCGACAGGAATAGAGAGTACCCACAAGCGGCATTTTTACGTCGAGTGGGTTCCCCCGTTGGCGTAGCCTCTCCGACAGGAGATATAAAACCGCCGCTTGTGGTTGCCCTAGATTATGGCTAAGTACTATCCTCACCCAAAAGGTTAAATTATGACAAAACTAAGAGTTGGCATCAATGGTTTCGGTCGAATCGGGCGACTCGTAATGCGGGCTGGCATCGACCATCCCGACATTGAATTTGTGGGCATCAACGATCTGGTGCCAGCGGAAAACTTGGCGTATCTGTTCAAATATGATTCAACACATGGAATTTTTCCAGGTACCGTTGAAGCTCAAGCAAATAGCATCATCATTAATGGCAAATCCATCGCGTGTCTATCTGTTCGTAACCCTGCCGAATTGCCGTGGCAAGAATTGCAGGTTGACTATGTAGTGGAATCCACTGGACTATTCACGCATTATGACACCGCCAACAATCATATTCATGCAGGGGCAAAGCGAGTCATCCTGACAGCTCCAACCAAAGACCCCGACCAAGTTACAACGCTGGTGATGGGCGTAAATCAGCATAAATTTGACCCAACAAGAGATGCGATCGTCTCGAATGCAAGCTGTACTACCAATTGTCTAGCACCCGTTGCCAAAGTCATTCATGAAAACTTTGGTTTAGCTGAAGGATTAATGACTACAGTTCATGCAATGACGGCAACCCAGCCGACGGTAGATGCCCCCAGCAAGAAGGATTTACGCAGCGGACGCGGGGCACCGCAAAATATCATTCCCACCACTACTGGAGCGGCTAAAGCCGTCGCTTTGGTGCTGCCAGAGTTAGCTGGAAGGCTAACAGGAATGTCATTTCGGGTACCGACTCCAGATGTCTCGGTCGTCGATCTGACCTTTAAAACTGAGAAATCTACCAGTTACGCAGCTATTTGCGCGGCGATGAAAGCGGCATCAGAGGGAGAACTTAAAGGCATTCTCGGCTATACCGAAGAGCCTGTAGTTTCATCTGACTTTATCACCGATCCGCGATCGAGCATATTTGACGCAGAGGCAGGAATCGAATTGAATCCGAACTTTTTTAAAGTGGTGGCTTGGTATGACAACGAACTATCTTTAAGAGTTTAATCCCCGATCTCGTCAAATATTGCCCTAATGCCACCCTCCTGATTATCAGTAATCCAGTCGATATCATGACTTACGTGACGCTAAAACTCTCCGGTTTTCCGGCGGCTAGGGTGATTGGCTCTGGCACAGTTTTGACTCGGCTCGGTTTCGGACGCTGCTAGCACAGCAAATGGACATCGATCCACACAGCATTCATGCTTACATCATCGGCGAACATGGCGATAGTGAGGTGCCAGTCTGGAGTAAGGCAAATATCGCGGGAATGCCCCTTTATTCTCCAGCAGAACACGCGGCACTTCAGGAGTTATTCGATCGGGTGAAAAATGCTGGCTACGAAATCCTCAACCGCAAAGGCTCGACTTCCTACGCGATCGGATTAGCCGCAACTGAAATTGTCAAAGCGATCCTGCATGGGCAAGAACGCATCCTAACGGTTAGCTCGCTGGTGAATGATTTCTATGGCATTCATGATGTTTGTCTGAGCTTGCCCTCAGTCGTGAATGAAAAAGGTGTGATTAAGAAAGTCAACCTCACCCTCAATGATATAGAGCAACAGCAACTCATTCATTCTGCCCAGATTTTACGGGACATTTTTGACACGCTGGAACTCTAATGCGATCGCCACACACACCACAAAATGGCTAAATTAATCCTCATCCGTCACGGACAAAGCCTCTGGAATGCAGCGAATAAATTCACCGGATGGGTTGATGTGCCTCTGAGCAAACAGGGACGCGCAGAAGCCACAATCGCCGCCTATAAACTCAAGGATTATCGAATCCGAGTTTGCTTTACCAGTCTGTTATTTCGCGCGATCGAAACCGCAATCGTGATCCTCACCGAACGAGAAGAGATCTGCGACGGCAGAATTCCCATTATCAAGCATGAAGCGGATGATGAGGACTGGCATGGTTGGGACAACTATCAAGGCAATCTCGAATGGGAATTGCCAGTTTATCTCACACCCAGCCTAGATGAACGTTACTATGGGCAACTGCAAGGTTTAAACAAAGCTGAAACCGCCGCTAAATTTGGCACAGAGCAAGTGCAACGCTGGCGGCGATCGTATGCTGTCGCTCCCCCAGGTGGCGAAAGTTTGGCAGATACAGTCGATCGCGCCGTGCCATTCTTTCGGGATCGGATTTTACCGCATTCGATCGGTGGAGAAAATGTATTAATTGCCGCACATGGCAACTCACTTAGGGCGATCGTTAAACACTTAGAAAACCTGTCTGAAACAGCGATTATCAAGATTGAGCTAGGCACCGCCATTCCCATTATTTATGACATTGACGATCGTGGTCGGGTCGCTAACAAAATTATTTTAAATTGAGATCTAGTCCGATCGATCGCACCTAATGATGATGTATCGGGTCGCTTTGGTTGAGTTTGGGATTTGCAAGAGCAAGATTTAGATCGTAATCGATCGAATCATGCAGTAACTACGCCCTTGACGGCACATGCACTAGATTCAGAAAAAATCGGACAGAACCTCGATCGGGAGCCGAATATGTCGTTGGCGTTGGCTCCGCCTCTGCCTCAGCAGAAGCCTCTTCTCGGAACGAGACGCTGTGCCTACGGCAGGCTGTACCTACGGTAGGCTTCTCTTCGAGACGCTGTGCCTACGGCAGGCTTCGCCAACGCGAACGCCAACGCCAACGCGTTGGCAACGCCTGCGACTCCCGCGCTTACGGAACGAGAATCGCCCAGTATCGTCGTAACCAAATGTTTTGGAGAGCCAGCAGGGAACTAATGACAATAATGGTGAGGGTGCCACCAAAGGGCAGGGCTGATTCATCCCCCGATCGAGTGGTTTTGTCAATCCTTCAAGCGATCGATTTTGACTCTCGTTTGCGGATGTATTCGATCTAAATCCCCAATTATTCGATTCGGCAAGCCGACGCTGCGCGAACGAAATATGGAGGTTTTCATATTGACAGTCTACGCCTATTAGGGGATGAATCAGCCCTGCCCCAAAGGGGAGGTTGGTAACTTGTTGCTGTGCGGCAGCTAGCCAAGCTGGTAGACGGTTGACAAACTCCTCCAACTGTCGAAACACGATCGGCAATAGCCCGAAACTAACTGCACCCACTAATGCAACTGCAATCACCAGAACTAAGCCATCCACTTTTATACAATCGTATTTGAATTCGGATAGCACATCAGCTTTGATTTATGAATCGGTTTTATCTAAAATATTAATCATTTTGTTTTCCTAGTTTTTATATAATTACTGATGAGTTAAATATTCAATGCGATAGTTATGGCTGCGAGCTTACTACTTAACTGGTCGATTAATTCTTATTAAATAGGAAGGAAAATAAACCATCCTGTGCTGGGGCGGGCTGCGGGGTTCGGTGTCGATCGCACGCACTTGCGTTGAGCGTTCCCGCTAGTTTGCCCGGTCGCAATCACCTGTTCGCGACCGTGTTTGGCGTGGTCTTAATCGAGAAAATCCTTGATGAAAACCCCGATTTATAACATTTTGTGGCCGAGCGACTCAAAGAAGAACTGCTGGCGATCGACTCCGATACCTATGCCGAATTAGTGCGTGCGGGGCAACTCGCCCAGGAACTATCACCTGTTTTATAGTCTGTTGAAGACTAAGGGTAACGACCCACAATACTAAATGCTTGAGACCACAATAGTCGCAATTTTGAGACCACATTAGCTGCAACTGTAAATGGAATAACTACAGGATAAATGTTAAGATCTGCAAGATAGGATTGTAATGCTTGAGTCAATTAAAACCTAACTAGCTTTCATCTGCATCAGTACACGGATTCCAGTTGTGGCACCTGTTTTGTTGACAAAGCGATCTTTTTCTCTCACTTGAAGCTATTAAATACCATGATGTGATGATTCTTTTGTCGGTTAAAAATTTTATACTACTAAGTTAATTTCTGTGACTCCAAAACGGCTATTTCAATTGTTGATAGTTCTCCCAGGCATGGGGTTACTGCTTGATTTAGGATCCCGTCTTGGAGCCGAAATGCTCTGGTTTCAGGAAGTTAACTACTTTTCGGTACTCCTGCTCAAATTTCAGGTTCGACTGATTTTATGGGGCATTGTGACAGGGGTTACGGCAGTTTATTTACTAGGAAATCTGGCTTTAGCCGAACGATTGAAACATGCTCATCGTCCCAACGAGGGTAGTCAGGATGAGGAAATTAACCGCAGACAACCCGTTGTTCTACCGCCCGATCGAGCACAGCTTCAGCGTTCTCTTCTAGTACCGTTTCGGTCAACCACTGCTTTAAGGCTGCGGTTGCTGCTGCCCCTAACGCTGGGGCTAAGTTTGTTAGTTGTTTGCTTGATGATTTATTATGGTCAGCTTGCCTTGAGCTATTGGCAGTCGGGTTCAATACTTTGTAGTACATTTGTTTCTCGCTTCAACCTGGAGAGCCTCTGGCAAGTTGACATCCAGTGGGTCGGTAAGCTTTGGTGGTTAGTGGGGATGTTGGGCAGTGCGATCGCCCTATTAGTTTATCCTCGATTTGTGCTACGTGCGATCGCCATAACTCTGAGTATTTTGTTTGGATGGGTGCTTTCAAAACAATGGGCAGTCGTCCTGCAATATCTACAGCCCACCTCATTCAACAGCACTGAGCCTTTATTTGGGCGAGATATCAGCTTCTACATCTTCGCCCTACCGCTGTGGGAATTGCTGGAGTTATGGCTGTTTGGGCTGTTTTTATCCGGTTTTATCGCGATTGCACTCACCTACCTATTATCGGGAGATAGCCTCAGTCGAGGTACTTTCCCTGGATTTTCATCAGCCCAATACAGGCATCTCTATGGGGTTGGCAGTGGTTTGATGGGTGCGGTTGCTCTCAGCTACTGGTTAAGTCGATACGAATTATTGTATTCACCGCGTGGGGTGGCGTTTGGTGCTAGCTATACCGATGTTACAGCTCAACTTCCCATCTACACGGGATTGAGCCTTCTGGCTCTGGCGATCGCGCTCTATCTTTTGTGGCGCACGGTCTTTTGGCAACCCAAGTCCCCTCGTCGCCACTGGGTTAACCTCGGATTGGGCTTGTTTGGGTTGCTGGTTGTTACCGGAGTCGTTGTCCCTGAAGCCGTTCAGTATTTGGTTGTGCAGCCGAATGAACTAGCGCAGGAGCGTCCATTCATCGAACGAACGATTGCCCTCACCCGTCAGGCATTTGGATTGGAATCGATCGATGTCAGCAACTTTAATCCCCAAGGGCAGCTTACCGAAGCGGATCTTGCTGCCAATAATCTGACCATCCGCAATATTCGGCTGTGGGATCGGCGACCCTTGCTGCAAACGAATCGCCAATTGCAGCAAATCCGTCCCTACTACCGCTTTCCCGACGCGGACATCGATCGCTACACGCTCCAAACCGATGTGCCTGCTCGTCCGCCTGCAACTCTACCGGATCGTCCCTCGCCGACCCCAACTGCGCCGACAGAACAACGGCAGGTGCTGATTGCGGCACGGGAACTAGATTACAACGCAGTTCCCCAGGAAGCTAAGACTTGGGTGAACCGTCATTTAATCTACACGCATGGGTACGGTTTCACGATTAGCCCAGTCAATACAGTCGGTGTGGGTGGTCTGCCAGAGTATTTTGTCAAAGATATTACGGGGGGCGAAGCTGGGGCACTGACAACATCCAGTCCTGCGATCCGTGCCAGCATTCCGATTGGGCAACCCCGCATCTATTATGGCGAGATTCCCAGCACCTATGTCATGACTAAAACCCTGACGCAGGAACTGGATTATCCCAGCGGTAGCGACAACGCCTACAACGTCTATGATGGACGGGGTGGCATTAATATGGGTTCCTGGTGGCGGCGGAGCCTGTTTGCAATTTACCTGCGCGACTGGCGCTTATTCGTCACCCATGACTTTTTACCGGACACAAAGGTGTTGTTCCGACGTAACATCAAACACCGAATTCAGGCGATCGCTCCTTTTCTGCGCTACGACAGCGACCCCTATTTGGTGACAGCGAATGTGCCAACACCGGAGCAGAATGACCAGAATTATCTCTATTGGATTGTGGATGCCTACACGACCAGCGATCGCTATCCTTATTCTGATTTAGGCAGTGAAGGCATCAATTACATCCGCAATTCAGTCAAAGTTGTGATTGACGCTTATCACGGATCTGTTGAATTTTATGTTGCCGATCCCAGCGATCCAATCATTACCACCTGGTCAAAAATATTTCCCAACCTATTCAAGCCGCTCACAGCGATGCCTGCCAGTCTCCGCAGCCATCTTCGCTATCCCGTGGATTTTTTCAAACTGCAATCAGAGCGGTTGATGACCTATCACATGACCGATCCACAGGTGTTTTATAACCGCGAAGATCAGTGGCAGGTTCCGAATGAGGTCTATGGTAATGAGTCCCGCCCCGTTGAGCCGTATCACCTGATTACCAGTCTACCTGGTGTGCCGTTTGAAGAATTCATTTTGCTGTTGCCTTACACCCCTCGGCAACGGACAAATTCGATCGCCTGGTTAGCCGCACGATCGGACGGTGAAAACTACGGCAAATTGTTGTTGTATACGTTTCCAAAAGAACGGTTAATCTATGGACCCGAACAAATTGAGGCACGCATCAATCAAGATCCAGTAATTTCTCAGCAAATTTCGCTCTGGAATCGTCAGGGTTCACGGGCAATTCAGGGCAATTTGCTGATCGTGCCAATCGAACAATCCCTACTGTATGTCGAACCGCTTTATTTGGAAGCGACTCAAAATAGCTTACCAACGCTAGTGCGAGTGATTGTCGCCTATGAGAATCGGATTGTGATGTCCCCCACGCTGGAAGAAGCATTGAAAGCTATTTTCAGACCTCAAGCGACTCCAGGTGCCACCATTATTCGCCCAGTCGAAGAACCTACAACGGGGCAGTAATTGCTCCCGTTTGCTACGGCAACGGCAAGCTTGAAACCGCCATTAAAACCTTTGGCTTTATCTTGAATATTCCCCTCTGAAGCATTCAGGTACCCCATTTTTCTGGCGTAGTCCATCAGTGACTTGAGGGCACAGAGACGGACGTCGATCGTACTCAAAGCTAATTTTGCCTCGATTAGGGCACTGGTCGGTTAAAGGATGAGAGGATCAAAGCCTTGCGCAGTCAAGAGTTCAGTCATAGAGATGGGGCGATGATAGTAACCGATAGCCATCGCTGGAGTTTGATGTTTGCCAAGTCCCCAATGCGGTCGAACCCAGTTATGAACTAAGCGTTGAACATCTAAGACTCGTTGTAAACCAAATAGCTCCTTGGCATAGAGATTTTG
This sequence comes from Chamaesiphon sp., assembly GCA_026785875.1. Taxonomy (GTDB): domain Bacteria; phylum Cyanobacteriota; class Cyanobacteriia; order Cyanobacteriales; family Chamaesiphonaceae; genus Chamaesiphon. The sequence goes on from JAJAZF010000205.1 coordinate 7,987, forward strand.
CCGTCGGCGATAGGCACTTGCCCGTCGGCGTAAGGCACTGTTCTGGGATTCGTTGTGATTGGCATGAACTTCACTCTTATCACTAATAGCGGTGAATGGATGTTCGAGCTTCACCCACTCCACTCGTCTGCGCCCTTGAGAACCTTTAATCTTGATTGCGACTTCTAGCCCGAATTGCCAAACTTTCCGATGTCCATAATCGGCAGGTATTTCACTCGATTTGAGAATGACACTAGCTAATTTCCATAACTCGTTGCTGTAACGACGTTCTCCATCCGTAAACCACCGAATAAATGTGGCTGGTTTTGCCCATGCCCAAGCTACTGCTGTTCCTTTCTGGAATAATTCATTTCGCCTTTGCCCTGCAATTGCTGCTACCCAATATCGACTTTCTCGTTCAATAAAGTGTATTGTCCATCCTTGGGACTCAGAGGGGGGAAAGGTTCTCGCTTACGCGAGTGTATACTTCATCTCCTTCTATTGTTATCTCTGTGCCTGTTGGTGCTACTGGCGACCATTTATCTAATTTACTAGCTAGTCTGCGCTCCCATTCAATGATGGTTGAGTGCGATTTCCCTAATACTCTCCCTGCTGCTCTAATTCCCATTCCCTCTGTTCTTACATTCATCGCGATTGTGACTATTTCCACCAGCGTTCTCAGTCTCGCCATCACTGTTCCTGTTCTTTCGTTAAACTGTTTCCCACATCCCCCACACAGGTACTTTTGGATTTGACTTCCATCTTTTAGTCTGCTTTTGCCGTTTCTTGCTACTTGCTCACTCTGGCATGAGGGACATTTCATCTGCATCACTTGATGATCGATCCTACCCATTTTATCACTCATTCTTTAATCGACCAGTGCC
>JAJAZF010000206.1 GCA_026785875.1 Chamaesiphon sp.
ATGATGATGAAGTAGACGGAGGTTAAACCAGTACTCGCCAGACAGATGAGTGTGGCGATGGGGAAGGTGGTGTAGCTGCCTTGGAAGGATAAGAATTCACCGATGAAGCCTACCATACCAGGGATTCCAGCACTTGCCATCATGGTGAGGATGGACATTGCTCCTACGAATGGTAAGCCGCGTTTGGGGTTGAGTAAGCCGTGGAGTTTGTTTAAGTCGCGCGTTCCGGTTTTGGCTTCGATAATGCCAACGAGGTTAAATAAGAGGGCAAGGATTAAGCCGTGAGCAACCATTTGGTAGACTGCGCCTAAGACGCTCAAGGGAGTTGCGGCGGCGGTGGCGAGGAGTACATAACTCAAATGGGCGACGGAACTATAAGCGATCGTTTTCTTGATATCGGTTTGGACGATCGCGATTAAGCTACCGTAAATAGCGGTGACTACAGCGATAATTGCCAACCAGGGAGCCACAATTACCCACGCATCAGGGAATAACCCCAAGCCAAAGCGAATTAATCCATAAGCCCCTAATTTTGAGACAATCCCGCCCAATAACATCGAAACAGGTGTAGATGCTTCGACATAGGCATCGGGAAGCCAAGTATGAAAGGGTACCAAGGGCATTTTGATGCCAAAACCAAGCAGGATGATACTAAGGAATAAAAGTTGTAAATTAGCTGGTAGATGAGTTGCTGCCAGAGACTCATAATTAAAATTACCAGTCTTGGTAAACCATGCCCAGCTCAAAAAACCAGCAAGTAAAATCACCCCCGATAAAGCCTGATAGATCAGAAACTTCGTCGCTGCATAACCGCGCTTTTCTCCACCCCAAATTGAGATCAGGAGATAGAGCGGAATTAACTCCAACTCATAGAATAGAAAAAACAACATTAAATTCTGGGCGAGAAAGGCTCCAGTAACTGCTGTACTAACTAACAACAGTAAAGCATAAAACAATCTGTCTCTTTCGATCTCCTGACTAGTTGCTTGCACCGCTAATAAAACCAGTAAAGCATTGAGAATTATCATCGGTAAAGATAAACCATCAACTCCCAACTGATAATCCAATCCCAACGGCTCGATCCAACTAAACCGTTCGATAAACTGTAACCCTGCGTCCTGATAATCGAACATAGTGGCGATCGCGATCGATATCGCCAAACTCAACCCCGAAATAATCAACGCGATCGATCGACTAAAACCAGGCACAATCCCAATCAAAATCGCCCCCAAAATTGGCAACCAAATAATAGCACTCAACATTACTCCAACTCCTCCTAAATCAACAACCGATCCTCACAAACCAACCCCTCAGTGCTCCTCCGTGGAACCTCCGTGTACCTCTGTGTGAAACCTCATACCTTCAGCCTCATATCAATAAACCCATCATCAACCCCAAAACTATAATTCCAGAAAACGCCACCAAAATATAAAATTGAGACTGTCCCGAAGTCGTATATCTGAGCGTTTGTCCGCCAAATAAAGTCCCGATCCCAATGAAGTTAACAAATCCATCGACAATATATCGATCGAACCAATTAGTTACCCGCGCACTAGTAGCCACCAATAACACGATCGTCAACTGATAAAATCGTTGTACATAAAAGTCATTGGCAAAAAAGTTCTGAACTGCTGGTATTGGTAACTTAATAGGCTTAGGAATACTATCGACACTATAGATTACACTGCTAATCGCAATCCCCGAAATACTCGACCAAACTAACAAAGGAGCAAACATATTATCCAATGCGCCCCAAGTAGGTAACATACCTAGATTTCGCAAAATAATCGGCAGATGACAGATCAGCACAGCCGAACTAATTACGGGTAAACTAATCAACCAAAATGGTTCGGTCGAGCGTTCGCTCATCGGTTGGACTTTACCCAAAAATATCAGACAGAATAATCGCGTCAAACTAAAAGCAGTTAGAGTATTTACAATTAAAATTACTCCCACCAACCAAGGTTGCTCCACCCAGAGATTATCTACTAATTGTAAAAAGCCCCAAAATCCACCTAAAGGAGGCACCGCAATAAAAGATGCGATCGCTACTAAGATCGCAGCACCTGTAAATGGACGGCGCGACCATAAGCCACCTAACTGCGTCAAGTCTTGAGTAATATTCGTCCACATAATCGCCCCAATCCCCATATATAATAACGCCATCCCAAAAGATTCATTAAAGAGAATAAATCTAGCCGAATCTAAATTTTGGGTGCCAATGGCGATAAATACCAGCCCGATATAAGCACTCAATGTATAGGAAAGTACCCGCTTCATATCGATCTGTGCGATCGCAATCAACGAACAACAAATTGCTGTTGCTACTCCCAAAACAACAAGCGTATTTAATAACAGTGGCGATAGCGATATGACTGGAGCCAACTTAATTAATACAAATGCTCCCGCACCAACAACTACCGCATTCCGCAACACCGTCGCCGGAATTGGTGCTTCCATCGCTTCATCCAGCCACAGTTGGAATGGAATTTGGGCGCATTTACCCAGCGGTCCCGCACTGAGGGATAAACCGAGTAAAAATGCCACTGTCGGGTCTAATTTAGCCGTTTGCGCCCAAATGGCTAACTCTGTAAAATTCCACGTTCCCGCCATGGGATAAATCGAAATTACCCCCATCAGTAAGATAATATCGCCTACCCGCTTTGTCCAAAAAGCATCTCTAGCTCCAGTAATCACTAACGATTGGGCAAACCAAAAGCCTACTAACAAGTAGGTAGCTAGAGTCAGCAGTTCGAGAAAGACATAAGTGAAAAATAGCGAATTTGACAGCACTAAGCCACAAATCCCCGCACCGAAACAATTCATCAGCGAGAAGAACCGCGCCCAACCCCAATCCAGCTCCAGATAACCTACTGCATAAATCTGGGAAACCAAATTGATGCCCGTGACGACAGTAACAGCCGTAAGCGTGATGGCGGAAATCTCGATCGGAAAGTTAATATCTAGGGTGCTAGTGTGCAGCCAACTATAGCTAATTTCTTGCCTGGGTAAATCCCAACCAGTCGTCAAGGCTAGCAGCGCATGAATAAACGCAACTCCCGCCATCAGGATATTAATATAACCTGCTGGTCTAGTTCCCAATTGTCCCGACCAACCAAATGACCAAGGAAGTGCCAAAGCAGCTCCAATCAGCGGGTAGCAGGGAATTAACCATATAGTGTTGAGGGCTATCGGCTCCATAGAGTTTATTCTATATTTTTTTAATTTAAGTCTTTTATTTCTCTATATTAGAGCGTAATCGAAAATTTATCGAAAAGATAGTGCCAGCACAGAGTTTTAATCGATACTTGCTCTAAGTTTTTCTTATCGCTATTATGTATAGTTAATCATCTATTTCTGTCTTAGAGTTTAATCTATCTTTAGATGGGATAAAATTATACTTGATGCTGCCAAAATGAAAAAAGTGACGAGCGCGATCGGGACATGGTTCCTCGGTATTCTGCTATTGGTGGGACTATTTTTGAGTATTTGGATCGTCCTTCCCGCACCGATTTTTTCGCTGCTCCCGTTGAGTGTTGGCGCACCAGAAATTAGTCCTGGTTTAATTATTTTTAATGTTTCCATACCGATCTTATATTGGGTAATCCTCAGGCTTGGAGATTACCACCAACCACGATTACTTTTTATCGGCCTATGTTTGAGCGGTTTAGCCGCGATCTTGAGTGCTTCACCATTAATCCAATTTTCATCAGCTCAACAACAAGCCCAACGATCGATTGTTGCTAGTTTAGGGCAAGATTACCTCAAAGATCTGCCGCCATCGCTGACTGATAAGATGCGATCGCAACCCCTGCTTATTTCAGATATCTGGGGCGGTATTCCCAGCCCCAAAGTGAGGGAGGATCGAGATATTCTCTTTGCTAATCCCGATGGCGTTCCACTCACCCTAAATATCTATCGACCAGCTCAAGTTGGTAACTACCCTGCGATCGTCTCGATTTATGGTGGTGCATGGCAACGCGGTAATCCCGATAGTGACGATACTTTCAATCGTTATATTGCCGCTCAAGGTTATGTCGTCTGGGCGATTTCTTATCGTCACGCTCCAACCTATCATTTCCCGATCCAAATTGAAGATGTGCGGCAGGCATTGACATATATTAAAAATCATGCTGCGGAAACCGAAACCAATCTCGATCGAGTTGCCATCATTGGTCGATCGGCTGGCGCACAATTAGCGATGTTAGCAGCTTACCAAGATCCACCTTTCCCGATTAGGGCAGTGGTAAATTACTATGGACCTGTCAATCTGACAGCGGGTTATGATGATGTACCGACTCCCGATCCGATCGAGTCTCGCGCTACACTTCGCGCCTTCTTGGGCGGTACGCCCCAAACTGTGCCCGAACTTTACCGCCAAGCTTCACCCATCAATGCCGTCAAATCCGCCTTACCAGCATCTCTACTAATTTATGGCGGCAAAGACCACATCGTTGAATCTAAGTATGGCAGCTACCTCGCGCAACAATTGCGATCGGCAGGAAATCAAGCCGTTTTTATCGAAATTCCGTGGGCGGATCATGCCTTTGATGCCGTATTTTCAGGCATGAGCAATCAACTTGCACTTTATTACACCGAGCGATTTTTAGCTTGGGCACTGGTGCAGTAGTCCCGATGAGGGTGGAAGTTAGACATCATCGCCCTCAGATTGCCATTTAGAGGTCAAGGTAGATCCCACAAGTTATTCCTTTTGATAGACACAGTACGTAAGTCCGATCGTATAATATGAAATATATTATACAAACCCCTCGCAAATAGGAAATCGATCGTGCCTAACCAATCCAACAACCCACAAAACAGAACCGAAGCAGAACGTAATCGGATCGGTGAGGAAGAGTTACAGTTTCAGCGCGAACGAGCAGCAGAAAATAGTGGTACTACTAACGGGTTAATGATTGGTGGTCTACTTGCCTTGGCTGGACTAGGTGCAGCGTTGGCTTACTACCTGAGCAGACCTGCGCCTACACCGACAACCATTATCAATACTCCCCCGACCCCCGCCGCTGCGGTATCGCCTCCACCGCAGAAACAAACAACAATTATCGATCGTACAGTAGAGAAAACTGCACCGCCACAAGTCAAGGTAGTGGAAGTAGAAAAACCTGTCTTGGTTCCTGTCCCCTCTAAGCCAAAAGTCGTAGAAGTACCAAAAACAGTTATCGTTCCAGGCCCGACTAAAATTATTGAAGTGCCTAAGCCTGTTGCCGCACCTGCAACACCTCCCACAACTGATAAATCAGAGCCTTCAAAACCTAGCCCTACCCCTTCAGCGACACCTTCCCCTTCCCCTGCTGCTAGTGATTCTGAGCCGATTAATGTTCCCTCACCTGGCAATACCAACACGGGAAATAATTAATATCAATTTAATTTGAGTAGATAACAAATTGGCTCCTCCCCTTTACAAGGGGAGGCTGGGAGGGGTAAATATCTTAGGCGGACTTTGCAATACTAGCGGCGATTTCAATCACTGTACTGCTGTGCTGCGTTTTCTTACCCCTGAATATTAGGTAACTGAGAAGTCAATAATCGATCCATCCAGCCCTCAAAATAAGCCATGTTTGCAGATTTTTCGCGGGGATCTTGGCTATCCAAAGGATGGGGAGCCAAACCTAAAATCGTGGCACTGGTGACGCAATACATCGACTTTTGGAAGCTTAGACAGATTTTGACTAATAAATCATCTTCTTGGCGTTTAGTATTTTGATACATTTCATGTAGATAAGGTGGGATATAATGCCGCATATCTTGCATTAATAAAGTAGGTGGAATCCCCGCACCACCGATCGGTAGTGCATCTGCATACAAAGCACCGTAGGTAAAATCTGCTTGTGGTACTGGGATTTGATGGGCTTGAGCATTATAAGAAACCACACCCAAAAACGGCGTACCGCGAAAGAAAATGGCTTCGACATAAGGCACCGCTACATCCATCAAAAATGTTAGATCCGCTGACTTGGGTAAAATATCGTAAGATCGACCGTCGATTTCGACAGCATAGGTAATCGGATTGCCCGCAGCCGCCACCAGTCCCGCTTTAATCCAATCCACCACCTCAGGAATATTGGTAACTTTGCCCTGTTCGTAGGCTCTGGCTAAGGTCAGGAAAAGATCGGACATTACTTCCCAGAATTGACCGAGGGCGTTGTAGTAAACCGATTGACGTACTTGCTCTGGCAGAAATTCGGGGAAGAGGCGATGTAAGAGTCTAATCGCTGGATTACCTTTAATTTTGGCTTGAATCGCTGGTTCAATTAATTCTCGAAATTCTGACGATTCAATATACTGCTCTAACTTGCCGCCCCCGTGCCAGAGCATTACTTTCATGCAGTATTCGGCGTACTCATAATTAATTCGATCGTGCGATAGATGCTCGATTAATTGGTTGAATGAAACCCGATCGTTAAAGTATTTAAAGAATGGAAAAACTGTTAAGAATTCTCGATCGGCAATATGTTGCAGATTTTTTTGATAGGCATCGAGAACATAGCCATAGCTGTCGAGAATGCCAACTACTTCTTTGACATTATCGGGGTTATCTGGTAAGAGACTTTGACCATTGTAGAATCGATCGATATAGGTCGCAAAACGATGACAAGAATTAATAGAAGTCATGGATCGATTGAGGTATTCATAGTGGCAACAATAGCGGGCGGTTGGAGTGTAGCTAAAATAGTTGGTTCGCTCCAGCGGGTAATCCAACCAGGCTGGATCCCAAATAACACGATCGCAACTGTTAAAATCATCGCTGGATAGCGTTCTCGCCAAGTTACAGACTCTAGATTTTGGACTGGTACTGATAATCTCCCAAAAAAGGCACGGTTGATCAATAACAGGTAATAAACGGATGTCAAACCCGTACCGATCATACACAGCAGGGTTTGGACTGGGAAAACTGGAAAACTACTCCGAAAAATTAGAAACTCCGCTACAAAGCCTACCATTCCTGGAATTCCGGCACTAGCCATCACTCCCAATACCATCAAACTACCAATTACTGGCATCCCCCGTTCTGGATTGAGTAACCCTTCCAAGATCTTGATATCGCGGGTTTTAGTTTTCTGGTAAACCACACCTACCAACAGGAACAGCGTAGCGGAAATCAAACCGTGACTGACCATCTGAATCATCGCTGCCGAAAAACTTAGCGCGGTATTCGCCGCCGCCGCTAGGAGGATGTAACCCATGTGGCTGACAGAACTATAGGCAACCATCTTCTTCATATCTGTCTGCGCGATCGCCATCAATGCCCCGTATAATACACTGACGATCGCCCAGACAGAAATCCACGGTGCGGCAATTTGCCAAGCTTCAGGAAACAGCCCCACACAGAAGCGCAAGATGCCGTAGGTAGCAAGTTTGAGCAGAACTCCAGCAAGCAACACCGAAATCGGTGTCGAAGCCTCCACGTGGGCATCTGGTAGCCACGTATGAAACGGGAATAGGGGCATCTTGATCCCAAAACCTAACAATAACGCTCCCAATAGTAAAAACTGTTGACTCAACGGTAACGCATGAGCCAGAGCTGGATCGTAAGTAAAGCTACTACTACCACCAAACCATGCCAGCCCCAAGAATGCCGCCAAGATCAAGGCACCAGATAAAGCCGTATAAATCAAGAACTTAGTCGCAGCATAGGCGCGTTTTTGACCGCCCCAGATCGCAATCAGCAGATACAGGGGAATCAATTCCAGCTCATACGAGATAAAGAACAGCAGAAAATCTTGAGCTAGAAACACTCCAGTTACCGCAGCATTTAGCAAAAAAATCAGGCTGTAGTAGAGGCGCGATCGATCGATCTTTTCATCGCTGCTATAAATTGCCACCCAAGTCAACAAGCTATTGAGAGCCACCAATGGCAACGACAAACCATCAACCCCAAGTCGATAGGATAATCCTAGCGCATCGATCCAATTGATATTTTCTACGAACTGCATACTGGGGTTGCTCAGATCGAACTTTGTCAACAACAACACCGTCCAACCAATTACCGCTACTGCTATCCACAAAGCAAACTCGCGAGTTTGTTTTGGAGGCAGACAAGCAGCTAGAACTGCTCCTAGTAAAGGAACTATTAATAAAATACTTAGCACGATCGAATCAGCCTTAAACAGTTGACAGTTGACAGTTGACAGCGATTCGCGCTCCTCGGGTTCCCCGAGGGTTTAGCGAATCAAGACAGTTGACAGTTGAGGAGATTTAAACTCCCCAATCATAACTATGCCTAAAGGCAGGAAGCTCTTGGATTATTTAGGATTGAGACTTAAAGCCCGCAACAATTACGACTTACTGGTAAAGGCGAGAAAATTTAAGTTAATTTAACTATCGATCTTAAAACGATAAAAACAGCCAAGCAACCGTCGCACCCATTACTCCAATCCCGATCGTAATCGTGAGTACATAGTTTTGCATCTGACCGGAGGTACCATATTTTAAACTTTCACTACTCAGGATCGTGGCAAAACCAACTAAATTGACCAAGCCATCTACCACGTAGCGATCGATCCAAGCCGTCACTTGAGAGAGTTGATAAATCGACCACACCACCGTTTTATCGTAAAGTTTTTCCACATAAAAATCATAAGTCAACAGTTCTTGCACCCAAGGTAGAGCTAGTTTAACAGGCGATCGATCGACTCTAAAGTACAACAATCCACCCACTAGAAATCCCAGCAAACTAGACAGGCTAATCGAACTAAATTCCCACAAGTTAATACGATCTAATTGAATCAGCGAGAACCGCCACATGGCTACAGGCGTTATCAGCGTAAGAACTGTCAAAAATACCATCGGTAATGCTAACTGCCAAGGTACCTCCGGTGCCCGCCTAGTCTTAGGTTGAGTTTTGCCCAAGAACACCAAGCCAAATACCCGTGCCAGATTAAACGCAGTCAAGCCATTTACTAACAAAATTACCCCGATCGCCCACGGATAATCCAGCCACAGAGCCTCAAATCCCGCCTGAAATGCCCAAAAACCAGCTAATGGGAAAACACCAGTCATCGCTAATGCACCCACAATATAGGCGATCGTCGTCGCTGGCATACTCTTACCCAACCCGCCAAACTCCGTCACATCTTGATTATTGGTGGTTAAAATAATACAGCCGACGCTCATGAACAGCAGAGCTTTGGCGATCGCATGAGCAAACAATAAGATTAAAGCAAAGCTAATCCACTTTGCGCCGATCGCAATAAATACCAACCCCAAATAAGCACTGGTTGTATAGGAAATAGTCCGCTTGATATCAATCTGGGCGATCGATACCAGCGTGGCACCGATCGCCGTCACCGTCCCAATTACCATCAAAGTAGTCGTGACTACCGGAGACAGATACAAAATCGGGTGGACTTTAATCAAAATGTACGCTCCACCAGTCACTACGACTGAGTTACGGAGAATAGAAGCCGGATTTGGGCCTTCCATCGCTTCATCCAGCCACAGGTGGAGTGGGAACTGAGCGCACTTACCGATCGGCCCGGCAATCAAAGCTAGACCGATCAGAGTAGCAGTCGTGGGTGAGATATCAGTAGTTTCACACCACTGATACAGATCGTCGAAATCTAAACTTCCAGCAATACTAGACAGGGCAATTACCCCAGCAAACAGCACGATATCTCCAGCCCGCTTGGTCAAAAAAGCATCCCGAGCAGCTTTGACAACTAAAGGTTGAGCGTACCAAAAACCCACCAGTAAGTAAGTAGAAAGAGTCAGTAATTCTAGCAGTCCATAGCTAACTAACAGTGAATTACTAATCGCCACCGCACTCATCGCCCCTTCAAAGAAACCGACCAAAGCAAAAAATCTTGCCAGTGCCCAATCCTTCTCCATATATCCCAGCGCGAACACCTGAGCGAGTAAACTCAGCACCGTTACTGACTCCATTGCCCCAACATTCAACGCTGACAACTCAAAAGTCAAATTCAACTCTAATCCAGCGACTGTCAACCAGTTAACTATAATATGATAAGGTTCATGATTCCAAATTAGTTGCAGCAGAACCGTGCCATGAATAAACGCGATCGTCGTCATCAAAATATTGATGTACGCTGCTGGTCTCGGCCCAGTCCGGCGCACCAATCTAGTCATCCAGGGAATGCTCAGAACAGCACCCGCAAAGCCATAGCTAGGTATCCACCACCCAGTGTCTAGCAACATCTGTTCCATAAATTACGCCTAAATCTCAAATATAAATTTAATTAGGTTGTGCTTTTTAATTATCTTAATAGATACTTAAAAATTGATTTTAAAGCTAGCTTTTAAAAGTTCAAATCGCCTGCTGAAAGTAGCAAACTACAGTATTTTTTAAAATAGGTTGGAAACTCTAGTATATTTTAAGCTTTTAACCATTATCTATCAGAGCTGTGTCGATGAACACAATTTGCTATTCAAGTTCCGATCCGCGCAAAAAGTCAGAAACCGATCTGCTGAGTATCAGCCCAACTTATGTCCACAATCATAAAGAATAATTTTGTATTATATTGCCAAACCGAACACCCGAACTGTATTGTTGAGTGTAACGTTAGTGCGATTTTTAGGCTTGGCTGACTTCCAATCTGCCTAGCTTGCGCTTTTTGGCGACTGCAAAACCTAAATCGATTAAATTTATTGAAAAAAATATCCAATCGTTGGCGGAGCCTCTTCTCGGAACGAGACGCTTGGCGAACAGGATGAGAATCGACTGACATCTGAGGATTGCTGCTGAATGTCTATTGCAGTTGGCACTTCGCACGTCAGCATCGCTCCACTGTAAAAAGGATGCTGAGTAATTATAATATGATTTACAAAAGAAGGATTTAGATCGTGATAGTAGCCCAGAATAACGTTACTGCTTCGCCACCTACCCCGTGGTCGAAGAGCTTGACAGAGCCAGACATTCACCATACCGCCTACGTCCACGCTTTTTCTAACATCATTGGTGATGTGCGGATCGGTGAAAATGTGATGATTGCGCCAGGGATTTCCATTCGGGCAGATGAGGGCGATCCCTTTTCGATCGGTGCCAATACTAATGTTCAAGATGGGGTCGTAATTCACGGTCTAAAACAGGGTCGGGTAGTCGGCGATGACGGTACCTCATATTCTGTGTGGATTGGGAAGAATACCTCGATCACCCACATGGCACTGATTCATGGTCCCGCTTATGTTGGGGATGAGTGCTTTATTGGCTTTCGATCGACCGTATTTAATGCCAAAGTTGGCGATGGTTGTGTAGTGATGATGCACGCCCTAATTCAGGATGTCGAGATCGCTCCTGGTAAATATGTCCCATCGGGAGCCATTATTACCAATCAACAGCAAGCCGATCGACTTTCAGACGTACAGCCTGACGATCTCAAGTTCGCCTCGCATATCATTTCGATTAACGATTCTTTACGTTCTGGATATCGCTGTGCTGATGATATCGAATGTATCACACCACTACAAGAAGCGATCGATATATCGACTTCAGGCTTGTACGGGATTGCTAGGGCGGCTACTCTCCAAGCTTCCAGCTCTACGCATAAATCAAATCTTCACCCTGATGTCGTCGAGAATGTCCGTAGCTTACTGGCTCAGGGCTATGCGATCGGTACCGAACATGCCAACAAGCGTCGGTTCCAAACCAGCTCCTGGACTAGCTGTGCGGCCTTTAATTCCGATCGGGAAGTGGAGATCCTTGATGGTCTAGAAGCTTGTCTCCAAGAGCATAGCGGTGAATATGTCCGACTGATCGGGATTGATACCAATGCCAAGCGGCGGGTACTCGAAACCATCATTCAACGACCTGGAGATGTCCCCGCAGCGACCCAGACGCATCGAGCTGAGTCCCCACTGCTGCACAACGTCACCGCTTCCTTGAGTCAGCCTACCCACGCTCCAGCCCACCACAGCCACCAATCCCACCCCAGCACCCTAGACACCGAGGTAGTCACGACAGTTCGGCAACTGCTCGCCCAAGGCTGCCAAATTGCCGTAGAACGTGCCGATAAGCGGCGGTTCCAAACCAGCTCCTGGACTAGTTGCGATCGGATCGAATCCCAGCATGAGGCAGCGATTTTAGCCGTAATTTCCGACTGTATCGCCAACAATCCCAACGATTATGTCCGCGTCATCGGTGTAGATGCCCACGCCAAACGCCGCGTAGCTGAAAAAACCGTCCACCGCCCAGGGCAATCGATCGGTTCTAGTAGTAGTAACGCTAGTATCATTACCCCCGCTCATCCTAGCAGCAATGGTCATGCCAGCAGCTCTAGTAGCCACAGCAGTCATACTACTACCAACACAGCCTTAACTATTGATGTAGTAGAAACCATCTCCCGTTTAGTCGCTCAAGGTTGCGCGATCTTCACCGAATTTGCCGATGAGCGTCGCTACAAGAGCAACGCCTGGGAAACTGGCGGTCAAATCTCTGGTAACAATGCCTCAGAAATCGTCCGTTCCTTGGATTCGATCGTCAGTGAGCGGAAAAAGTCGTACGTCCGCCTCATCGGTGTAGACCAAAAAGCACGGAAACGCATCATTGAGAAGATCGTTCATCGCCCTACTAAATAGCCCCAAGGGTTGAGGGTACAGATTGTGGCAATAACAACATTTATGTGTTAATAAAAGTTAGGAGTAAACCCGATCGAGCGATCCCCAAGTCGATTGTCCGATCGGCTCATAAAACTTTCTGATACTTAACTTAACAAATTAAAATTGTTGCTTATGTTGCCAAAGGGCAACGTCTCAGTCTATGCTTGACTTGAGCGGATGCGTAGTGCTGAATTTTTGATAGACAAAAGTCTATGGAAACAATTAGTATATTCTACTAAATATGAATTCAAAGCGAGGATTCGCTTGCGTCGCTAGTCACAAATTTAATCTAAGGAATAAAAATATATGTCTATTGCCGTGGGAATGATTGAAACCAAAGGTTTTCCTGCTGTTGTGGAAGCTGCCGATGCCATGGTCAAAGCCGCACGAGTCACACTAGTCGGCTATGAGAAAATTGGTAGCGGTCGGGTAACTGTCATTGTCCGTGGTGATGTCTCTGAAGTACAAGCTTCCGTATCCGCAGGTGTGGAATCCGTTAAGCGCGTCAATGGTGGTGAAGTTCTTTCCACACACATCATTGCTCGTCCCCACGAGAACCTAGAGTACGTCTTACCAATGAACTACACCGAAGATGTAGAAAAGTTCCGCGTCTAATCGAAGTTAATTAAACATCGCGTCAAGTTAGAAAATTTAGGAGTCATTGAGAATGTCTATTGCAGTTGGGATGATTGAAACATTGGGCTTTCCCGCAGTTGTCGAAGCTGCTGACGCTATGGTCAAAGCCGCACGAGTCACACTAGTTGGCTATGAGAAAATCGGTAGTGGTCGGGTAACTGTGATCGTTCGTGGTGACGTTTCGGAAGTACAAGCTTCTGTATCGGCAGGTGTAGAATCTGTCAAACGCGTCAATGGCGGACAAGTACTGTCTACTCATATCATCGCTCGTCCTCATGAAAACCTGGAGTACGTTCTACCTATGAACTACACCGAAGATGTCGAGAAATTCCGCGACAGTCTCAATGGTCCAGGGCCATTGGCAATGGGCGGCAGACGTTCTTAGGCTAAATGAAGTTAGCTAGAGTGCTGGGTACTGTAGTCAGTACCCACAAAGAACCGAGTTTAACCGGAACCAAGTTTTTGCTCGTGCAAATGCTTGATGCCGCAGGTAACGATTTACCAGAATATGAAGTTGCCGCCGACTGTGTGGGAGCGGGTTTGACGGAAGTAGTTTTGGTAAGTCGCGGCAGTGCTGCCCGTCAAGTGTCCAACAAAGATCGCTATCCTGTCGATGCGCTAATTGTGGCGATCGTCGATACAGTAGCAGTGGGAAATGACTTGACATACAGCAAACGAGATGAAAGATAAGAAATTATTATAATGAATCGCTCCTAAGTGAACTCTACACTGAGGAGATCGGCTGTATCTAGTCTATTGAGACTAATTTAAACTCATAATTTATTGATGATTTAACCGGAACCTAAGATATGAGTAATATTAGTGATGGCGTTCGCCAACAAATTCGTCGTTTATTGAGCCAAGGACACCGCGTGGGCGTAGAATACGCCAATGCTCGACGGTTCCGCACTGGTTCGTGGCAGAGTGCGACGATCGCCCAAGGTGGCGAAAGTACCGTATTGGCTAGCATTACTGCCGTTCTTGACGAGCATCAAGGCGAATACGTGCAACTATTGGGTGTCGATCCGCACTCCCGCACACGCGTGTTGGAACTGATGATTCAACGTCCAGATGGTGCTGTTACCGCTGTCAGCCATGCGGGTGTTACTGGACGGGTACCTGCTGCTGCTAGCAATGGCAACTCAGCGAGTGCTGGTAGTGATACCGCTCACTCAGTCAAACAACTGCTAAATCAGGGTTATCGGATTGGGACAGAGTTCGCTGATGCTCGTCGCTTTCGCGCTAGCTCTTGGACTAGTGGCCCATCCTACCAAGGTACTCGTGAAGGCGAAGCAGTCGCCATGTTAAACGAGCTAATCGCCGCTCATGAGGGTGACTATGTGCGCTTGATTGGCATCGATCCTCAGGCTCGGAGACGGGTGATGGAAGTGATGATTCACAAACCAGGCGAACCAGCCACGCTCAACTTTAGCGGTGGTAGTAGCCAAAGTGGTTCATTTAGCAGCAAAACTTCGAGTGTTGGTGGCAACGTTAAAACCTCCCTCAGTCCTGAAATAGTTGCATCTGTGCGCCGTCTCTTGGAAAACAGCCATCAAATCGGTACCGAACACGCCGATCTGCGTCGTTTTCGGAGTAGCTCTTGGCATACCTGCAAACCAGTGTCCGCTACTAGACTGCAAGACGCGATCGCTCAATTAGAAACTTGTCTGACAGAGCACCAAGGTGAATACGTGCGGTTGATTGGCATCGATAGCCAAGCCAGACGACGCGTTCACGAGGAAATCATTCAACGTCCCTAACGGTAACACAACCAGCGATCGGCAAAAAGTTACCAGCAAACAGTTGCGCTCATCCTGCCCTCTCCCTTACCTTTTTCTTCAAAGGCGACCTACCAACAAGTTTACTAGACTTCGTTTCGGGTTAGTCTACCCCCCCAACCCCCCCCTTGTAAAGGTGGGGCTTTCGTAAAGGGGAGGGCTGGGGATTGGGTTTCCGTCTGAGACTGAGGGCGATTCGGCAAAGCCGACGCGATGCGAACGAGCAATGCCGATTTCTGTTTTCCGTTCCCTGAGCAATCTTCATGCTAACTAAGTTTCGCTCATTATCCAGGGAGGTAGTTCCCGTCCATCTCGATGGAAATGTCTCGATCGATCCGAGTGCAGCAATCGCGCCTGGAGTATTGCTTCAAGCCGATCCAAACAGTCGGATTACGATCGGGGCTGGGGTATGTATCGGTGCGGGGACGATCCTGCACGCATCGGGCGGCGATTTGGAGATTGGGGCTGGGGTGTGCGTGGGTAGAGGGGTGCTGATAATTGGGAGTGGGACGATCGATCGAAATACTTGTATTGGTGCCGGATCGACCATTCTCGAGCCGCAGATCGAGGAAGGCTCGGTCATTCCTACCCACTCAGTGATTGGAGATCGCAGTCGGGGCGAGGTATCTGTCGTCATAGATCCTCCCGCACCTCCTCCTCCAGTTGTACCCGCTCCTTCAGAAACGGCTGATGTTTGGGATAGTAGTAATGCCTGGGATACCCCAGTGGTGCAGCCTCCAGTTGTGGAGACTCCTCCCGCACCTACTCCTCCCAAAACCGAAGAACTGCTGACAGTCACGATCGAGATTGAAAAACAATCCGCCAAATCTGTGGCAGGACGCGCCAACTTCGATCGACTCAAACGCCACCTTTTTCCTAATGGTTGAACTAATGACTACACTAGTACCACCTCAACTTCAATCGACCAAAATTACGATCGTGTTGAACGGTAAAGGTGGCGTGGGCAAAACCACAACGGCAATCAATCTGGCTGCCATTTTTGCCGAAGATCGCCGTGTACTGCTAGTCGATGCCGATCCGCAAGGCTCGGCGAGTTGGTGGGTAAAGCAATCTGAAGGTCGAGATTTGGGCTTTGAGACAACTGTACTCACCGATCTCACAGGTGTAAATCGTCAACAGTGGGCAGATTATGACATCGTAGTTGTGGACATGCCTCCAGCACTTGATTCTGTTGCTTTAGCGGCGATTATGCCGATTGCTGATTACCTCGTATTACCTACCCCACCCGCACCAATGGATCTTGCCGCATTGATTCGCACAGTCAGACAGGTGGTAATTCCCTCCCAGATTGCCCATCGCGTCTTACTGACTAAGGTCAATTCTCGCGGTTTGAGAGAAGCTCAAGAAGCACAACAAACCTTATTGCAGTGTCAAATTCCGGTTTATTATACAGTAATTCGGAATTTGAAAATTCACGAACGGGCGGCAATGGCGGGGTTGCCCATCAGTCAGTACAAGAGTCAGGCAGCCGCACCCGCAGCCGCAGACTACCGCTGTGTCGTCAATGAAATCTGGAAAGATTGGAGCCAAATATGACTGTTAGAAAAAAATCATCGTCAGCATCTGATGTGTTACGGCAAGAAATGCAGCAACCATTGGTTATTCCCGAACGGATTGTCCCAGCTAGCGATCGCAATCACAAGACCGAGCCAAATCCAACTACTACAAATACTAATATGAATCCACCTAACGACGATACCGCGACCATCGCTCAACTCAAAGCCGCTCAAGAAAAAGAATCAAAGCTTCAGCAGCAACACTTTGAAGCATTGACAAAAGAGCTGAAAGATGCTAAGGAAATGATTGTCAAATTGGCAGAACAGGGACAAGCCCCTGCCAAGGGCAAAACCTCAGCCATGGTCAAAAAAGATACTAGCCGATCCAATGCTTCGATTACGGCTCGACCTACTGAGTCTCGCGAGGAAACAGCGCGTCGCCGTGCCAATATCGATATCGGTTGGTTGGACTAATTTTTAGGAGCTACTGACGAGAACAGTTATCGAGAGTAAAGGAGTAGATATTTAATGGCTAAAGATCGCAGTTCTCGTCAGGCAGTTGGTACGATCGAAACTGATGGATTTCCGCCAGTTTTAGCCGCTGCTGATGCGATGCTCAAAGCTGGGAATGTGACATTGGTTTACTATGGTTTGGCGGAACGGGCTGAGTTTATCATCGCTGTGCGGGGCAATGTCTCCGCAGTCGAACAAGCTGTCGCGGCTGGTGTCATTGCTGGTGAAGCTACCAAACGGGGTGCTGTAGTCAGTCACTATATCATCCCCAATCCACCGGAAAATGTCGAGAGTGTTTTACCGATTCACTACACCGCAGCATCTAGAGAGTTTTGGGTGTGAATCAGTTGACAGTTGATAGTTGACAGCTTGCACTGAGCGTAGTCGAAGTGTTGACAGTTGATAGTTGACAGTTGACGGTTTGTGCTGGCGGAGATTAGCTCTAATTTTCACTGACGATCGATAATTTATTAGTATTTAGGAGTATATTTTTCATGGCTGATTCTATGAGTTCTCAACAGGCGGTTGGCTCGATCGAAACTAAAGGCTTTCCCTCGGTCTTGGCTGCTGCTGATGCGATGCTCAAAGCCGGACGCGTCACCCTGGTGGGCTATCTGAGAGCTGGTAGTGCGAGATTTACCGTCAACGTCCGTGGTGATGTTTCAGAAGTCAAACAGGCAATGGCGGCAGGAATCGATGTGGTGGAAAAAGTGTATGGCGGTACATTAGAATCTTGGGTGATCATCCCGCGCCCACATCCCAACGTTGAGCGAATTCTGCCAATTGGTTATACTGAAGAGGTCGAAGAATTTCGCGCTCAAGTAGAAGGTAGAGTTAGCTAGCACCTAAAGAGCCGCAAACATTTACATTTCAACTTTACCCGATCGATCGATCGGGTTGTCGATGCTCCGCAGTAAGAGGCACACGGGCACGACGAGCGACTAGTACACACAATTACCCTTGGGGGCAACTCCAGATCCAGCCATGTCCGACATTCATGCTGAAAGTGCTATCGGGTTAATATCCACTCGTAGCTTTCCGGCGATGGTGGGAACGGCAGATATGATGCTCAAATCTGCTGCTGTTCATTTGGTGGGTTATGAAAAAATTGGCAATGGCTATTGTACTGCGGTGATTCGCGGTCGGTTTCCCGATGTGAGACTCGCTGTCGCCGCAGGTGCAGAAGTCGCCGCTCAGATGGATGAATTGGTTTGCCAATCAGTGATTTCTCGTCCTTTTCCCAATCTCGATGTCGTGCTCCCGATTAGCGATCGATTCCTAGCACAGATTGTCGGTAAAAGCAAGCTCAAAAATTTAGCCATTGGATTGCTAGAAACTCGCGGATTCCCGCCGATGGTAGGGGCAATGGATGCGATGCTCAAAACCGCCGATATCCATGTTTCCGGTTATGAAAAAACTGGGGCGGGCTTTTGTACGGCGATTATTCGGGGGACAGTTTCAAATGTGACGATGGCTCTAGATGTCGGGATGTCAGTAGCCGAAAGGATCGGTGAATTACGATCGATTATGGTGATTCCTAGACCGTTAGAAGATCTGGAACGGACTATTCCTACTGCTAGTTATTGGATCGAAAAAGCACTAGTCATCCCAGAACAACCTCTAGTATTACCGCTCCGACTGCCACAAGTTGTCAAGGCACCCATGGTAGAAGTGGAAACCGTTGAAGTTGAAGTTGTTGAAGTTGAAGTATTGAAATCAAATGAAGACTTTGGATCGATCGATCGTCGATCTTAAATAGTCGTATCTGTATTTTTTTAATTCATTGAAGTCTAGCTCGATCTAGCTTACCATTTAATTGTCGATCGCTAGATGGACTCTAGCTTAGTGCTAACTATTAATTTCAGATTTTAGGTCGATCCTCACAATTTCCTCAAGTTTCATCGCTACTATACTTACTAAGTAGTTGAGTTGAAAAAATATTTATCGAAATTCTCTGGTGTGGAGATACGGAAAATCTTGACATTGATTACGATACTACTGAGGAATCTAAATCATGATTGAAAGTACTGATTTTCGGACAGTAATTGGCGGATCATTTTTACGAGCTACACAAGCAGCTCGATCGCAGATGC
>JAJAZF010000207.1 GCA_026785875.1 Chamaesiphon sp.
GCTCGGCGATATCTCGAACACGCAATTGCACCAGGAGCCAAACTAGCCTCTGCTGTCAGATTCTGGATGCACGGCGAAATCAAACTCGAACACAAATGGCATCAATTTACAGCCGAAGAAGTCGTTTGCTGGCAGCGGGGAATGATTTGGCAAGCGAAAACTTGGGTAAATGGTTTGCCGATTTCAGGCGCAGATCGTGTAGTGGATGGAATCGGTCATTCGCAATGGAAGACGTTTGGATTGGTGTCAGTTGTGAATGAGACTGGCGCGGATGTAACACGTTCGGCAATCGGACGAATGCAAAGCGAATCGGTGTGCTTGCCCTCGGTGCTGTGTCATCCCGATACCATTTGGACGGAAATCGATCCAACCCATGTAAAAGCCAATTTTACCGCACTAGGAGAGCAGGCGGAACTCTTGCTAGGAGTAGATCTATTTGGAGCATTGGAGAGCCTGAAGTTTCGGCGGTGGGGTAATCCCGAAGGCAGCGAACACCACTATGTGGATTTTGGCGGTATAGTAGCAGCAGAGGCGAAATTTGGCGATTACACGATTCCAACTCGTCTCAATATCGGGTGGTTTTTTGATAGCAAACGCTTTGAATCAGAGGGTGAATTTTTCCGCTGTACGATCTATAAAGCCATTTATCGGTAGTGGAAGATTCAAGCACTAATTAGGGGAAATAGAATGAAAAAACTCTTGATTAATAAGCCCGCTGTCAAGCAATCTTTATTGTTCGCTACAGTAGTCGCTTTGAGTATTTGGGTGGGAAGTAATCCGATTTTTCTTCAGCCTGAAAAATCATCAGTTCCAGTTGTAACTTCTACGACTATTCCCAATAATTCATCCCAACAAATTCAACCGCAAGTTTACTGGTTACGATCCGATCGCAATAAACTAACTCTAGTTGCGAAATCACTACCACCAAACACATCCGGTTCCACACCACAGCAAGTTTTAACAATTGCCGTCCAAAAGTTACTATCAGCCAAACCCAGCGATGATTTGAGTAGTACGATTCCCAAAGGGACTAAACTTCTGAATTTACAATTCCGCGCTGATGGAGTGCATGTTGACTTATCGCCAGAGTTTCGATCTGGTG
Organism: Chamaesiphon sp.; assembly: GCA_026785875.1. Taxonomy (GTDB): domain Bacteria; phylum Cyanobacteriota; class Cyanobacteriia; order Cyanobacteriales; family Chamaesiphonaceae; genus Chamaesiphon. The sequence goes on from JAJAZF010000207.1 coordinate 1,103, forward strand.
GTGGTAGCACCTCGATGATTTATCGAGTCGCACAGGTGATTTATACATCTACCAGCCTCGATCCCAATCAAAAAGTTTTTATCTCTGTTGGAGGACAATCGATCGATAATAACCATCCTTTGGGCGGGGAGGGATTAATTTTGAGGCAACCGACTACTCGCGCTCAGTTTGCTGATGATTTTCTCTAAACTGTAAACACAACCAGGAATTAATAACATGAACGTACCAAATGATAACTTCCAAGAAAACGTCGAAACAATTCAAGCTGAATTAGTAACTGGAGATCATGATGTAAAAACAGTAGAAAAGATCGGTGTAGAAGAATTTAGTATTAATGGTGATGCCCTTGGTGCCAAAATCAAGGAACTCGTTCATCAAGGTAATATTCGGCGGATTATCCTCAAAAATGAAGAGGGGCATATATTAATTGAAATCCCATTAACCGTCGGTGTGGTTGGTGGTGTCATCAGTGCGGCTTTCTTCCCGATTATGGCTGCGGTGGGATCGATTGGGGCGATGGTTGCTCATCTGACGATCGTGGTGGAAAAACGGGAATAGTCTTTCTAATCCACATTCCGCACGATTGAAATCGTCGCTAGTGTTGCAAAACCCGCCTATCTTGGAAAGGTGCTCTACTTGGGGAAACCCCAAGACCGCACTTTCCGCTACGCGGGTTGGAAATCTTAGTATCTTAGTCCGCGTAGGCGGACTTTGTATCACTAGCGGCGGTTTTAACCGCTGACTATTCTAGGATGAAATTATCTCAAATACTTTCCCAATTATTAGTCGAATATACCGATCGACCGCTACCACTTCATGCCTTGCTAAAACAAGCAGGTAATAATGGGTTTGGCACGATTCTCCACAGGAGAGGCTACGCCAACGCCGGGATGTTAACAATTCCGATGCTGATTCCTATCCCAATTCCCTTAGTGGGATTTTCGGCATTGATGGGTAGTGGAATTATTCTAGTAGGTTGTCAACTAGCTTTAGGCTACGAGCGACCATTATTACCGCAGCGAATCGATAGGTTAGAACTATCACCTGCTGCGTCACAAAAATTACTCAAAAATATCGATCGTTTGCTCCAACCAATCGAACGAATCGCTAGACATCGATTGTCTCGATTTAGTAATAGTTGGTGGGGATATCGTGTTGTTGGGATTTGTTTGGCTTGGAATGCGCTATTAATGTCACTGCCGCTACCGATTCCATTCACTAATCTTTTACCTGCTTATACTATTTTATTTTTAGCGATCGGTCTATTAGAGTCCGATGGATTATTTATCCTGTTTGGTTATGCAATGACTACGGCTACAACTATTTTCTTTGCTAGTCTCACTGGCACTATTTTGCAGCTCATAAATCATTGGTTGCAGACCTTCACAATTAGGATTATTTAGACATAAATTTATACTGTAAATATTTCAAATCTAATTATGTCATTATCCTTATCAACTCCCCCTAAACTAACAAGCAAGCTACCAGTAGTTAACGATCTAAACCTTACTTGGCATACACTGACTATTGCTCAGACATTAGCACGACTGGAGACAGACGATCGAACAGGTTTAACCGATCGACAAATAGCCCAACTACAACAAGAATTCGGCGCAAATGAACTAGTTGCAGCAGCTAGTCGTCAATGGTGGCAGATTTTACTCGACCAATTTACCAATATTATGTTGGTAATGTTGCTCATTGTGGCGGTGGTTTCTGGTATCTTTGACTTTATGGAAATCCAAGCGGGAAAGACAACTGGATTGCCGTATAAAGATACGATCGCCATTCTATCAATTGTCATCCTCAATGGGATTTTAGGTTATTTCCAAGAAAGCCGCGCCGAACAAGCATTAGCCGCACTCAAACAGATGGCTGCGCCTAAAGTAAGGGTGTTGCGCGACAGTAAAATTAGCGAAATTGATGGGCGGGAATTGGTACCTGGAGATCTAATTCATCTCGAAGCTGGCAATCAACTCGCCGCAGATGCTCGCCTCATTGAGGCGGTACAACTCCAAATTCGAGAGTCCGCGCTGACAGGGGAAGCCACCGCTAGTAGTAAAACCGCCGAGACAGAATTAGCCGCCGATACACCGTTGGGCGATCGCATCAACCTAGTCTATCAGGGCACTGAAATTACCACTGGGCGCGGTGTTGCCGTTGTCACCGCCACGGGAATGAATACCGAACTCGGTAAAATTGCCGCGCTATTGCAAGGTGTCGAAAGTCAGCCGACTCCACTTCAACAGAAATTAACACAGCTTGGAAATGTGTTAGTTATGGGTGCATTGGTAATTGTCGCCCTCACAATTGTCGGGGGCATGTTGCCCGATTTGCTCCGAGGTTCTTTCAATCTCGATACCTTCAAAGGATTAGTCAAAACATCCCTGAGTGTCGCAGTAGCAGTTGTACCCGAAGGATTACCCGCCGTCATCACTATCACCCTCGCAATGGGTACCCAGCGGATGGTAAAACGCCAAGCTCTGATCCGCAAACTCCCAGCGGTAGAGACGCTCGGCGGGGTGACGATTATTTGTTCTGACAAAACAGGTACATTAACCCAAAATAAAATGGTGGTGCAACAGGTGGCTACCTTGACGGCTGAATATCAGATTGGGGGCGAGGGCTACATTCCCAACGGTGAGTTTCAACTTAATGGTAGATCGGTTGAGCCACTCGCAGATCCAGCTTTAAAAGGTTTACTCTGGGGCTGCGCCTTGTGTAACGATGCGGTGTTGCAGTATGCCGACAATCAGTGGCAAATTTTGGGAGATCCGACAGAGGGAGCTTTATTAGTACTCGCTCACAAAGCCGGAATTGAAGCAACCGCCCAGAATTATCCACGCATTCAAGAATATCCATTCGATAGCGACAGGCAACGAATGAGTATCATCTGCGAACAACCCCCATATTACCTATTATTCGCCAAAGGATCGCCCGAATCAATCCTCGATCGATCCACCCATACCCTCGTCGAAGATCGGTATGCTGAATTAACTGAGATCGAGCGGCAAAAAATCCGCTCCCAAAACGCCAGTCTAGCAAGTCAAGGGCTGAGAGTCTTAGGTTTCGCCTATCGATATTTCCCCCACCTTCCTGACACAGATGAAGCCGAATCAGAGTTAATTTGGGTCGGTTTAGTCGGAATGCTCGATGCTCCTCGTCCTGAAGTTCGTGCTGCTGTTGATACCTGCAAAACTGCGGGGATTCGGACGATGATGATTACAGGCGATCATCCTCTGACAGCGATGGCGATTGGCACCGATTTGGGCATCACCCAGACTGACAGCCAAGTAGTCAGCGGCAATGAAATCGCCCAGATGGACGATCCAACTTTGGCACAAACAATCAATAGAGTCAGCGTCTATGCCCGTGTCGCCCCCGAACATAAATTACGCATCGTCAAAGCCTTGCAACAACAGGGTGAATTAGTCGCCATGACAGGGGATGGGGTGAATGATGCCCCCGCCTTAAAACAGGCAGATATCGGCGTGGCAATGGGGATTACAGGTACGGATGTGAGCAAAGAAGCTAGCGACATGGTGTTGCTAGATGATAACTTTAATTCGATCGTCGCCGCAGTTGAAGAAGGGCGGATTGTGTACACCAATATTCGCAGGTTTATTAAATACATTCTCGGTAGCAATATCGGGGAAATCCTCACCATCGCTGCTGCTCCGCTAATTGGTTTGGGTGGTGTCCCGCTCTCCCCGCTGCAAATTCTGTGGATGAATCTAGTCACAGATGGGATTCCCGCTGTTGCGCTCGCCTTGGAACCAGGGGAGCCAGATGTGATGCAGCGACCACCTTTTCAGCCGAGTGAAAGTATTTTTGCCAGAGGTTTGGGTGCATATATTATTAGGATTGGACTAGTTTTTGGAGTTGTGACGATCGGGTTGATGAAATGGGCTTTCGATCGAACTCACGCAGTCGATTATCCTGGCGATCCTGATACCTGGAAAACGATCGTCTTTACCACCCTCTGCATCGCCCAAATGGGTCACGCTTTAGCCGTGCGCTCTGTCAATAAACTGGTTATCGAAATTAACCCATTTAGCAATCCACTATTATTGTGGGCGATTCTGGGCACGATTCTATTGCAGTTGGCTGTAGTTTATATTGCTCCATTGCGATCGTTCTTTGGGACTCATCCTTTGAGCTTATTTGAATTGGGAGTCTGTTTTGGTTGCAGCTTACTGATATTTCTCTGGATTGAAGGGGAAAAGTTATTTGTGCGGTGGTTTCGATCTAAAGGTTGATAGTATCGATCGATTTTGAACTGGCGATGGAAAAGCCTAAGCAGCTAACGAGGTTTTAACAGACTTCCGTGAATTCAAAATGATATAAAAATTATCCACGTTTGTACCTACTTTGAGATATGATGTGAATATCAATAGGTAACAGGTCATGGCAGCGATCGAAAATTCAGCAATTCAAACTTATACTTCAAATAGCTTTGAGGAGATTGTGAGACAGGGAGGGGATTTTGATTGGTATTTAAATGTGAATAGAGCCAAGAACTGCCAATATTTAGTTTGTTGTAGCTCTGTGGGTAGCAATCGAGGTTGCAACTTTTTAGTTGGAAAAATTAATGGAGTTGAATTGAGCAAGCTCGATGATAAAGGGAAAAATCGTTATGTCATCAAGATTTCAGAAGTAGCAGCTATTAACGTTTCCGATCGGTGGGGCGGCTATCAGAATCCAGTCCACTACACAAACCTGACAGACATGGGTATCGAGCTTTCTGCTGTGAAGTGGCAGAAAGTAGCCACTCCAGAACAATCTCTACCAACAGTGTTAGATCTAACCATTGCTCAAGCAAAAGCCGGATTAGCCCACCATTACGGAGTACCTGAGTCGAATATTGAAATTGAAATCATTATCAAAGGCTAGATCGATCTAA
>JAJAZF010000208.1 GCA_026785875.1 Chamaesiphon sp.
AGGGCCATCATGGGCGAGAATAATCGGCATATCCCCAGTAAAGTCCACAGTCCCGATCGCATAGGCATTATCGTGGATATTTGATGGGTGCAATCCTGCTTCACCGCCATCAGTTCGCGCCCACTCTGGTTTTGGCCCGATCAGTCTAATTCCCGTTCGCGCTGAATTGTGATGGATTTCCCAATCTGTCGCGAAAAACATCTCGATATCCGCAGGGGTAAAAAAGTCCGGCGCACCGTGGGGGCCATAAATTACTCCGATTTCCCAGCGATTCGTGTAGGTAGGAATTAGCTCGGGGTTTAGACTGACGAGGGGAATATTTTCAGGTGAATCATTGAGATGTATGACATCGCCAGTGCGGAGTGTTCGCCCCCCATGCCCGCCAAATTGACCGAGTGTAAAGGTGGATTTGCTGCCGAGATAGTCCGGTACATCAAAGCCACCAGCAAGCGTCAGATAGCTTCGATAGCCATTTCCAGTAATGCTGGATAGCTTTAAAACACTATCTTTCTTGACATGAATGACCGTCCACCACGGCACGGGTGCACCGTTGAGAGTGGCTGTCATCTGCGCTCCTGTCAAACAAATCGCTCGATCGCAATTGAAGCGAATTTTTGGCCCCGACACCGTACACTCCAATCCAGCGGCATCTGGAGGGTTATTTAAAAGTCGGTTCCCCAGTCTAAATGCTAAATGGTCGATCGGACCAGATGGTGGTACGCCGACATCCCAGTAACCGATCCGCCCTGGATAATCTTGAATGGTAGTCTGAATACCAGGATCGAGAATATCGATCGATTGCGGTTGATAATTTAAGGTATTTAAAAACTGAGTATGGACGTTTCCCGCTTGATATTCAGGATGAGAAATAGCTTGAAATAAGTAATCGAGATTAGTTTCAATTCCGGCGATCGTGGTATTAGTTAGAGCAGTTTGAAGTTGCGAAATTGCAGTATCTCGATCTCTGCCATGCACCAAAACCTTTGCTAATAATGGATCGTAATAAGGCGTGACTTCGGTACCCGCTTCAATCCAACTATCTACCCGCACATCTCCAGGGAAATTTACCGCTGTTAGTAAGCCAGCACTCGGCTGGAAATTGTGGTGGGGATCTTCGGCATAAATTCGGACTTGAATTGCATGTCCTTGGGGTTGATAGTTGTAGTTAGCTAAGTCGAGATCTGCTCCTGCTGCTAACCGTACCATCCATTCAACCAGATCGATACCACTTACCAATTCCGTCACGCCATGTTCGACTTGGAGACGGGTATTTACCTCCAAAAAGTAGAATTCCTGACTATCGGCATCGACGATAAATTCTACCGTACCAGCCGATCGATAGTTAACGGATTTACCTAACTTGACTGCGGCTATGTATAGTTGCGATCGCAAGTTTTCATCGATACCTGGAGCGGGAGTTTCTTCGACTACTTTTTGATTGCGGCGTTGGAGCGAACAATCGCGTTCTCCTAAAGCAATAACATTCCCGTTCCCGTCGCCAAAGATTTGGACTTCAATATGTCTAGCGCGGGGTAGATAACGCTCTAGGAAAATCCCACCTTGACTAAAATTCTGCTTACTCAATCGATCGACTCGATCGAATGCTGCTGCTAAACTAATACTATCTTGACATATTTCCATGCCAATTCCTCCACCACCAGCCGTACTTTTGAGCATGACTGGATAACCAATCTGGGACGCGATCGTTTCTGCTTGAGATTGGCTCTGAAGTAAATCGCTACCTGTTAACATCGGAATGCCATTATCAGCCGCGATCGATCTAGCAGTATGTTTGAGTCCAAATTGTTGTAATTGAGCTGGTGTCGGGCCGATAAAGTTAATTTGGGCGGCTTCACAAGCTATCGCAAAGTTAGCATTTTCACTCAAGAAGCCATAGCCAGGATGGATGGCTTGGACGCGATTTTCCTGGGCGATTTGTAAGATTCGCTCGGCTTGTAAATAACTTTCAGCGGCGGTAGCTTTACCAATGCAGAAAGATTCGGTTGCCATATTTACATGCGGTGCATGTCGATCGATCTCGGAATATACTGCGATCGATTGGATGTTTAATCGATCTAGTGTACGGATAATTCTACAGGCAATTTCGCCACGATTGGCGATGAGGATTCGATCGAGCATAATTAGTACAGTTAGACGTGAAATACATGGCAAGGGAGTATCTATTAGAGTCGTAGTGGTAGGTTGGGTTGACGGAGGAAACCCAACATCCACAAATTAATATCGTTGGGTTGAACGAATGTGAAACCCAACCTAGACATGGTTTGGTGTATCCCAGATTATCAATCGAATTGGTGTGGGATTATAGGCATTACAGGGATTATTTACCTGAGGACAGTTGGAGATCAGTACCATCACATCCATCTCAGCTTGTAGCTCGACAATTTTTCCTGCTTCAGAAATACCATCAACAATTTCCAAACTGCCATCGGCACTGACTGGCACATTCATATAGAAATTAATATTACTTACCAAATCCCGCTTATTCATCTCATACTTACTCAATTCTAGTAAGTAATTTTCCACACAGGCATGGAGATGTTTTTTGTGCAATCCATAGCGAACCGAATTACTCTCCATACTGCACGCACCGCCGACAGTATCATGACGACCACAGGTATCATTGATAACTGTCATCATCACATTCCCTTCATTGGAAATAATCTTGGTGCCAGTAGTAATAAAGATATTGCCTTGACGAACGATCGTATCGGGGGCACTGTATCGCTCGGATGGATCGTGGGCGTTATAGAATAGGGTATCGACTGCTTGATTTCCCTGGAGGTCGATAATGCGAAGAGTCTGACCGGATTTGACTACTCGCGACCAAGGTTGACGGGCTGGAATTACTTCATCATAAATAGCATTAGCCGGATCGAGTGTGGGATTAGAAATTGTGGAAATCATGTTTAGTTTATTAGGGTAAAGATTTTGATAAATGTGGAATCGATCGATTGTATAAATCTGTAGGGGCGGGTTTATGCTATTAATTACGTATGCACTAAAGATTTAATTCAAACCCGCCCAACCCACTAATTAATTCACAATTATGTTATCTAAATAGATCGTTGCAAATATTCTCAGTGTACAGATTGAAATCTAGCTGGTGGGCAGTGCCCACCCTCAAATAACTTGGATTAATTAAAAATCGATTAATCCTGTACAAATAGCGCGTCGGTATTGATAAATCCTCGCACGACTTCAGGATTCGCCGTCCGACAAACATCATCAGCTTTAGATGCTGGCGATTTCCAGATCGTTAACTGAATTGGTTGAGGATTGTATTCAGTACTCGGATGTAAAACATGGGGGCAATTTGACACGATCGCGAGTACATTCATTTCAGCACGTAAATCGATATAACTACCAGCTTTTTCGCAAGTGCGATCGTATTGTAAATCCCCATCGGGCGATACAGCTACGCGGTTAAATAGATTGACATTCGGCATCAAATCTTTGCGAGTTAATCCCCGTTTACCCAAAGCTTTGAGAAAGTTATTTCGAGAGTTGCGTAAGCTTGCATCGCCATACTTTGCCGCATTACTCGCTGCATTACTACAACCACAGATTAAGTCATGAGAGCCAGATGTATCGGTAGTAATCGAGCATAATATTCTGCCCATATCCGAATACATCACCATCCCCTGTTTCAGGAAGGCATTAAACTGGATTTTGGCTGTATCTGCTATATTCAGCCGTTCGATCGGATTGTCGGCATTGTAGCAGACTAGAGCCACTCCATGCGAGCCAGCTAAGTCAGTGATGCGGAGTGTATTACCCCGTTTAATAATCCCGTGCCAGTAGTCGCCGCCTGGTAACTTTTCATCGACTAGCACTAAACTGGGGTCGATGCCTGGATGTGGAGCAATAGTCGTCATCACAATTTTTCTAGATTGGGTAAGTAATTTGGTCGCAGTTTGGGTAGTATCGATCGCCGAGGAGTGCCACAGCAAAGCTGAAGTGGTTCTCCCGGGCTTTTATCCCGCCGTGTGACCGAATTAGTCGTGTCAATCCACTCCCAATCGGCTGCTTCTCTCGGACCAGTCATCGATGATGTTCGATCGGAACCCTAGAAGCGATCCTGACTTAATATTTAATTTTTTTGACGAGCTTAACTGAATCATAGCAGATCGAACTCAAAAATGGACTAGTCGATCGCACATTTTTTC
>JAJAZF010000209.1 GCA_026785875.1 Chamaesiphon sp.
CAGTATTAAGCTGACAGTGAGTCTCTAACCCAATTACGGCTTCATACTGGATTTTAGTCGGGGTAGCTACGGTCATGCGGCTATAAAAGTTTGGTGTAGAGCGATATCTATCTATTGTATCGCGACGGTTGTCAGTTACTTATTACTGACAACCGTTCAGCTAGATTAGTTGAATTGAGCAGAATTTAAACCCGCAAGTTGAAAGATTTGGTGTTGCCGAGAACGATGCCCGATGGTACCTGATGACTTGCATTTGAATAAATGACCTGCTACTTTAGTATTCCCTAGCAAATTACCGGGCACTATCGATACAATAATAAGTAGCGGAGCATACCTAAATAAAGTTTAAATCATGCTATAAGCATAGATTAATGCTGCTGTCAATTTTGGTTGCTGATAAATCTACGATCGCCAGAGTGGCTCAGACCAAGACATAGGAAGATTCTCCTTCCTGCCGAACGCGGAGCGAACACACCCATCAAAACCGAACGTCGAACTAAATTAATTACCGATCCTGCCCGCACTACAATCATGAACCACATAGAAAATCATTTGCACATGAACAATCCAACCACTCCGACTACTTCCAATCAAGAGCCATATCTAGGTCCTCGCTGGTTGGTTGAAGAACGAGATGCTTGTGGAGTGGGGTTTATCGCGTGTCCAGCAGGGGAAACCAGCCACAAGCTGATGGAGCAGACACTAGCAGCTCTGACTTGTATGGAGCATCGTGGTGGTTGTAGTGCGGATCGCGATTCTGGCGATGGTGCGGGGATTTTGACGCAGATTCCTTGGGCATTATTTGACTGTTTGGAGCAGGTAAAAGATAGATCTCAGTTAGCGGTTGGGATGCTCTTTTTACCCCAAGATTTAGCAAAACGGGCTGTTGCTAAGAGCATTGTTGCGGATGTGATCGGTCAGGAACAGTGTCAATTAATTAGCTGGCGAGAAGTTCCAGTTAAGCCGGAGACTCTAGGTACTCAAGCGCGGGAAAATCAACCCCACATCGAGCAGGTAGTCATTGCGGGAACTACAACTGGGGATGAACTAGAGCGTCAGTTGTACATGGTGCGTCGCAAAATTGTCAAGGCAATGCAAGCCGAAGGGACGATTAAGCCTGGGGATGATTTTTATATTTGCTCTCTTTCTAGTCGGACGATCGTGTACAAGGGAATGGTACGATCGGCTGTGTTGGGTCAGTTTTATAGCGATCTAACTAATCCAAAGTTTACGGCAGCATTTGCCGTCTACCATCGTCGCTTTAGTACGAATACAATGCCCAAATGGCCGCTGGCACAACCGATGCGGATGTTGGGACATAATGGGGAGATCAATACTCTCTTAGGTAACATTAATGGGATGACGGCACGGGAAAGCGACCTCAATCATCCGCTATGGAAAGATCGGTTACGTGAGTTGCAGCCAATTTTGAATCTAGATAATAGTGATTCGGGGACGTTGGATAATGTCTTGGAATTACTCGTGCGTTCTGGTCGTAGTCCGATCGAAGGACTGATGATGATGGTACCAGAAGCGTACAAGAATCAGCCAGAATTAGATAATTATCCGGAAATTACGGACTTTTATGAATATTACTCAGGCTTGCAGGAAGCTTGGGATGGGCCAGCATTACTCGCCTTTTCTGATGGTAAGGTAGTTGGGGCTACGCTCGATCGCAATGGATTGCGTCCAGCGCGGTACTGTATTACTAGAGATGGTTATCTCTATGTCGGTTCTGAAGCTGGAGTTGTAGATTTACCTGTAGCAGAGATTATCGAAAAAGGTCGGTTAGGTCCTGGGCAAACGATCGTTGTAGACTTGGAAACTAAAGAGATTTTACACAATTGGGAAGTTAAACAGCGCGTTGCTAATGCTCATCCCTATGGTGTATGGCTCAAAGAACATCGTCAAACGCTTACCGCTGGGAAATTTGAATCTAGTTGTCGGCTGGAGTCACCCATCTTGCTCAGTCAGCAGACTGCATTTGGCTATACCGAAGAAGATGTAACGATGATCGTCAATGATATGGCAGAAAATGGCAAAGAGCCGACTTTCTGCATGGGCGATGATATTCCGCTAGCGGTGTTGTCAGAAAAAGCGCATCCATTGTATGACTATTTTAAACAACGGTTTGCTCAAGTAACTAACCCCGCGATCGATCCGCTGCGGGAAAAATTAGTGATGTCGCTGGATGTCAGTCTGGGGAAAAAGGGTAATTTACTCGAAGCCAAGCCGGAAGCGGCGGGTTTCCTCAAGTTAAATAGTCCCGTACTAAATGAAGCGGAATTAGAAGTAATTAAAGCGTCCTCCCTGGGAAGTGAATTTCTCTCGACACTCTACTCTGTCGATGATGGTGCTCAAGGATTGAAGGTCGCGATCGACAAATTATGTGCCGCCGCTCTCCAGGCTGTCAAGACAGGTAAACAAATCCTCATCCTCAGCGATTGGAGCCAGGATGGTTTAACTGATGAAATTACTTATATTTCCCCCCTGCTGGCTGTCGGTGCAGTGCATCATTATCTGACACAGCAAGGATTGCGGGCGCGGGTATCGCTCGTTGTCGATACCGCCCAATGTTGGAGCACCCACCATTTCGCCTGTCTGATTGGCTTTGGCGCAGCGGCTGTCTGCCCTTATCTGGCGTGGGAATCCGTTCGGAGTTGGTGGTATTCGTCCAAAACTCAAGCCGCGATCGGTCGGAACGAAATTCAGATTAGTATTGAAAAAGCTCAGGCTAACTATCGGAAAGCGATCGAAGATGGATTGCTCAAAATCCTCTCGAAGATGGGCATCTCCCTACTATCATCCTACCAAGGCGCGCAAATCTTTGAAGCGATCGGGATCGG
>JAJAZF010000210.1 GCA_026785875.1 Chamaesiphon sp.
AGGACATCGATTGTAGGGGCGGGTTTATGCTAGAGATGCCCGAAATTTACCGATAACTTCAGAACAAAACCCGCCCCAACCGCCAAGGCAATCGACAATCGATTGTAATATGTCCTAACGCCCTTGGCGGTTGCTATAACTGTAAATTGTTGAGATGTTCTGAAACTTGCTGTCAGTAACAGCGATTAGCGGGAGCAAACGTTTACCCAGCCAAATCCCCCAAAATCTGCCCCAAACCCGCTCGGTAATCGTGTTTCAATCGCCAATACCCCAGCCGAGAACATACCTTTAATCTCAAGGTTTGTGCCAGTGGTAGATCGAACGACTTGTCGCCCTTGCTTGCGCTTCGCCAAGTCTAGCCACCCCAATCACCACCAGCCACCCATCGGCTCGGCGGCTGTGCATCACTCAACAAAGCAGCAACTAGCGGAGCCAAAAACTCCCGAATCGCCGCAACCACCGAGACAAACTCCGTCGGAGTCCGTTCGCGCCCCAGCCGCTTACACAGAGCCACCCACTGCACTTGCTTATCCCTGGCAAATTCCGCAGTCAAAGGCAGAATCGAGTCAGATAGAGCCGTCCCTCGATGGTCGAGAGTTAACCGGATCGCTTCAGCCAGCTTTGCACCATCAAAATCAAACTGTTGGGACAGCAGCCAAAGATCGTAAAAATCCTTCATCCGGCTGTTCAACGCCCCCAGCTTCAACATTGCCTCGAACTTCTCGGCGATGACACTTTCTCGGCTGTAGCAAAGCAGTTGCGGGGCGGGATAATCTAAGAGCGTCGGTAGCAATGATACTTCTGGCTGGGGAAAAACTACATCCCCAAAACCCAGATCGAGTTGAATGTTCACCTTGGCAGTATCCAAGTAACCCAAACACCGCACCCGAACGCCCTGATAATCCGCATCTTTAGTAATTGGCTCGGTTTGGAGCGATGCCACATCGAAAACCATGCCATCGGGTTCGACTGTCAGAGCGATAATCTCCTGCATCTGGCGGATAATCTGACTCGGCTCGTTACTAGTTTTACCCAGCATATCGATATCCATCGTCGGACGCGACTCCGAGACATTCCACACCCGCAGCATCAGTCCGCCCTTGAGGACGAACTGTTTGGCAGAGGGCGATTGCGACAGGCGATACAAGAATCGCTCCATCCCGTAGTATTGCAGCAGTTCGTTAAACGGACGGCGATCTTGCTTGGCTTGATTCAGGAGTCGTTGCCGCACGGAAGCTGCAATATTCTTCAGCGGTCGCTCGGTCATAGCATCATTTCCAGGTAAGGTTTAATTACCGTTCCCACGCGGCAAATTTGGGCATATTCTAAGATCGATGCAAAGTTCGCCCGTTGACGTTCTTTGTAGAGTTCTAGAGCCTCTAAAAATACATCCATCCCGATTTGATGCCGAAACTTGCAGCAGTCGGCAATGGTTTTCTCAGGGCTATAGACCCGAATTGGGATGCCATCAACTTCACGAACTTCAATCCCTGCCTCGAAACTAGCCGTGGAGAAGCGGTGGAGGGTTATGGGTGGATAGTCGAGCCTGGGCGACTCTGCCCCTCTGGGCAGCGCGATCTCGACAGTACGCGGAATCTGAGTGGTAATGCCATGAACGGCTAGTGCCGAAACCAAGCAAATTACCCCCTGGGGAATTCGGGTGGCGACAGTAAATAGGTCTGGGTCGGATACAGGAGCCTGTTCCGCTAGGCGATAAACGCCACGAGAGATCTGTTCGAGCGTACCGCGATCTCGAAGCTGGTAGAGGGTACGGGGGTGAATGCCTGCTTTGAGAGCCTGAGCCGTCCGAATGAATCGACCTTGCGCTTGGATCGATTGCAGTGCCTTGATTGAAGCAGTCGCCACTGGTTCGCTCCTAATTTTGGATAATATTACTTACACTTAGTTATATCTATAGGTATTATTATCCACAAGCTAGGGAATGTCAAAGATAGCCGATCTTAAGCTGGCTAAAATAGCCCAACGCGCCAAATTTGTAGGTTTAGCCAATTCAGTCATCAAATTACTTTGAGGGTAGGATCGCTCGAATGCCTCAATGAGGGGTTTGTTGAACTAAGCGACCCCCTAGAACTACTTACACTTCGAGCGAATGAATTCAAACATCGGACGAAATACTTCAAAGCAAGTTTTATCTAGCGTTAGGACAACCTCTTTTGCAAAGGAGGTTGTTTCTGCATCGGATTTAAAGACAATCTTATTGCCACCAGGACAGGGCATATTTTCATAATATACTAAACACGGATGGGAGCTAGACTTTATACAAAGTGATTCAAACCTTTGCAGAGTAAATCTTCGAGCGTTAAATAAAAAGTCCATCCTTTAGCCGTTTTTAGTATAATGGGAAGTCTATATGGTAATTCTTCCGGTTCTATCTCTGGTAACGGCTTAGACGCTTTAATCTTCCCTTCCTTCACCAACCGTTGCTTCTCCTGCTCGATCGATCTCAACAACTCACTAGCGGGTGCATCATTAGGATCTTGGGGTA
>JAJAZF010000211.1 GCA_026785875.1 Chamaesiphon sp.
ACCGATAGTTGTTGCTGTGGGATTGAGATAGCGACGTTCTAAAGCTTGCCAAATCCAATAGCTAGCCACTAGACAACAGCCAACTCCAAAAGTATCAAACAAGATTGCGTTGCCGAACACTGGTAATCCAAACCAGGAACCGTTGTCACCAATTCGGCTCAACCATTCAGCACGATCGATAGTTGCTGATGTCAGGGCATTAATTGCTAGTAGTGGGAGACAGATCGGGTACGCAATGGCGATGACTGTCAGAATTGCTTGAATACCTCCAAGCAGCACATATAATACCGCCGCGCTAGATAATAGAAACCAGAGCGATCCGATCGATACATACCAGCTAGCTAGCAATGGAAGACTACCCCCAGCAGTGATGCCGACAAATAGATGTAATGGCAAGATCGCAGCAGCAGCAAGATATACAAGAATTGGTACACCCAAGATTTTACCGATGAAAATTTGCCGTGCTGATTGGGGACTGAGCCGGATAAAGTTGAGAGTACCGCGCTTTTCTTCTTGCACTAAATCGGCAACTAACATGTAAACCGATCCTAAAATCAGTCCCAAGGGTAAAATCCAACTTAGGCAAGTAAAAATATCCGACCACCATTTTTGCCAGTTAATCGAAAAATTGCCAGTTTCATTTAGCTTGCAAAGGTTGTCATATATATTCTCACCATTTGGAAATCGACAGTAAGTACTTCTTGTCTCGATTAGCTCCTGAATTGAGGCACCAGGGGCAGTATCATCATACATAGGAACGGGAATCTGACCGTTAAAATACAAGAGGACAAACCCTTGAAGCGCGATAGCTGTGGCGATCGCCATCCCAATATTTCGTAGTGTCAGACGTTCTTTTAGTTCTCGAAAGATTTGGGGGTTCGAGTTACCCACTTTATCGATTAGTCTGTCTAAGATCATAATTAATATCAATTCAAATTATTAATAGTGGCTCGGATCTCAATTGCAAGTAATCACCTCATATATTTGTCCTCACTAAGTAATAGTCAGTATCTAGCAACTAAATTAAGAAGCTTGTTGATGTCCTAATTTCAAGAAAATAGTTTCCAAATCTTCCTGAGTGCATTGAAAACTAGTAATCGGGAGCTGTGCGTGAATAAGCGATCGTAATAAGTCGGCGGCATCCTCTTCTGTCCCAGAAAATCCCACCCTAACTTGATTTGTCCCGACTAATATTTCGATATCAGTAGCTAGAGAATTACTTTTAAGTTCCCGTTTGAGAACTTCCACATCGCCCAATGTACTAATCAAAATTTGTTGGCAACTCAAGCGTTGATAGAGATCTTGCAGCCGACAGCTTTCAACCAAAAATCCTAACTCCATAATCCCTACAGATGTACAGAGTTCTGCTAAGTCACTCAACACATGAGAAGAAATCAAGATCGTCATTCCTGCTTCTTGGAGCGTCTTAATAATCTGCCGAAACTGCATCCGAGCGATCGGATCTAATCCCGATACAGGTTCATCTAAGAGTAGTAAAATTGGTTCGTGAATAATTGTCCGTGCTAAACTCAATCGCTGTTTCATTCCTCGCGATAAAGTAGCAATTTTACTATGACGCTTGGTGCTCAGTTGCACCAACTCCAGGACATCATATAACCTGCGCTGACGACGTTCTGTTGTAAGTTTGTACAGCCGTGCAAAATAATCGAGATAATCCCAAACTGTGAGGTCATCATATAAGGGGAAATCATCAGGAAGATAGCCCAATAACCGTTTGAGATTGGCATTGCTGCGATCGCGCAGCAACCGTTCCCCATTAATATAGATCTCGCCGACTGTTGGCTCTTCAGCAGTGGCTAACATCCGCATCAGGGTCGTTTTACCCGCACCATTGGGGCCAATCAATCCATACACTTCACCAGCTTCTACCGCCAAGTCTACGCCATGTACTGCAATATGACGATCGAATTGCTTGGTCAAATCTTCTGTGCGGATTGCTAATTCTGTCGCCATAGGTTTCTTGTCAGTGCCGTATTGTTTCGATTGTACCCAGTTGAACCCCAAGGATCTAGCTCGAGCTGAAAACTCTACTTCTTCTTAATACAATGTTGCAATTGGTGATTCCCGAAAGGTCGATCGAGGCGGGGAATAGGGGATAGAGATGGGGATACAATTTTTGAGAATTATTTTAATTTTTATTTTATGTCCAGAAGGAATTCAATCGACAGCATCTAATAATTTCCATTTTATCCTCTATCCCTTGACCCAATTGGATTGATAGTTGCCATGTTAGCTGCTAGAAATTGGTACTTGTCCAAATCGCTGCTATGTACCCAGCGGATTTCATCAGATTCGAGCGGTTGGGGAATTCCACTAATCTACTGACAGCGATAACTCATATCTTGCATCAGAGCACAGATACTAGTAAAAGCGTAGATCCAGGGTACCCACAAGGGGCACCCCTACAGGTTAATTGTGTAGGGGTGCCCCTGTCTTGTCGCAGTAATAATAACTTTGTATTGGTGCAAGATGTGAGATAGACGATCGGTGTAATCTGAAATGTCGGGTAGGTATGCTCGATCGACATCAAATACTCGCCGACTGTGATGTCGATCGCTAATTCCTCCCGAATCTCGCGCACGCTCCAATCAACTACCGTTTCCTCTGCGCTGAGTCTCGACTGTCTTGGCGTATCGCTCAACCGATCTGTCAGCCAAAAAGTAAGCCTAAGGATGAAGATCTTAGCAATAGCTAAAAAAACCAGCTTCGTTGAGAAACTGAGTCGAGCGAATCGATCGCGTAGCGTCTCCAAGGGAGAATCGCCTCAAATCAGATCCCCTCTCAGTGGAAGTAGTTGACGGCGAAGTTTTTAGAGTGAGGATTCAGAGCGATAATTATTGTCAAAGACGGAGCAGTGGCAGGAGATTTAAAGCCTAACTCTAGCATTTGCGAGCAGATCGGTAAGTAAAACATTGAGTTATCTCTATCAAAAGTTATAGATAAAATGTTATTATTTACATGGAAAGATAGAGAATATATCCGAGCATTTCTGCTTTAATTGAAGGTATCAACAGCAAATTGGAAAGTCTGCCATGACTGTAATAGGGATCGGTGTAAATAGATTTCAGCAAGCCCAACGTGTAAGATTTATAGGTGGAGAAGGAATCGTACGAAACCTGAAACTGGAAACTGGAACCTGGAAGTATCTTGTAGAGATGCCACTGGGGGATGAGCCAAGTTTTGGGAGAGTGGGTGCCGAAACGATGGTATTACTTAGTGAGACAGAATTGCGTGCAGCATGAACCAAAATCGCA
>JAJAZF010000212.1 GCA_026785875.1 Chamaesiphon sp.
AGAGGGTGTTTGAAAAGTTATTTTTAATACGCGCAGGTGGTGCAATCCCCCTAATCCCCCTTAAAAAGGGGGACTTTGACCGGATCTGAGCAAGCTTTTTAAGGGGGTTTGGGGGGATTTTCTAGGGTTTAGGCTTAACAAATTTGACTTTTCAAACACCCTCTAAAAGCTTCATAGCGGGTGAGCTGCAATGCTCCAATCCCTACATACTAGCAACACTGGGGGTGCCTTTGTACTCCAGGATAATCCCCCGTTGACCGATGATAAAACCGCGTTCGGGACTAAAGAACAAAATCTTGTATAGATTCGATGGTACCTCTTCTACAGCCTCATCCTTGAGCCAAGTTTTACCACTGTCATTACTGACGAGCAAATCTCCACTCCCACCAGATACCCAGACTTCTCCAGGTGTCCGATACGCTAGATCTAGCAAGCCTGTATTAGTTTTTTGTCCGGGGAATACTTCATTCTCCCAAGCGTCAGGTGTTGCGGGATTGCTAAATTGTAGTTGTCCACCCCGCGCCAGCATCCACAGCCGACCATCATTAGTAAATCCCATGTTTGAAACACGGCGAGAACTATTCCGGTTATGGGGTTCCCAATTTTCTTGACCTGGACTCCAAATCGAATAAAAGTTACCTTTGGCAGAAACAGCGATGTATTTACCTTCAGGGGAACGAGAGATCGTCCGAAATACACCCACAGCTCCACTAACTAGTGATTTCCAGTTTCTACCCGCATCTTGGGTGGCATAAATCGCCCCGATATCAGTAGTCATTTCCGCCGATTTATCACCCAAGGCTTTGATGGTGGCGGGAATCCCTGGTAGTTTGGAACTGAGGGCAATTCGTTCCCAAGATTTGCCCGTATCTTTGGTGTGGAGAAGAATCGCGGGTTCGCCGACAATCCAGCCTTCATCACCAGCAAAACTAATTGAAGTAAAGCGGTATTTGTCGCTATCTAGTTCTAATTTGCGATTTTCCCAAGTTTTACCACCATCGTTAGTTTCCAAGATGGCTGCGTCACTACCCACCACCCAACCGTGTTGGGGATTGCCAGTAAATGTTAGATCCTGGATATTGGATTCGGTGGGTAGCTGGATAGATTTCCAGGGACTGGTAGCTAATGGTTGAATGTGACTACAACTGACACACAATATCCCGATCGCCAGTAGTGTAACAGTTCGTTTGAGAATTTGTTTAAGCAGGTTCATGTGTTGGGGCGATAATTATTTTTAATTGAGTGTATATAAGCTGAGGAAAATGAGGATACCCACTGCGAGTCCACCATAAATTAATAAGCTTTTTTGTCCTGGAGTCATCGTATTGACCCCAAACCCATAGCCCTGGTTCTCTTTGAACCCATAACTTTCGGTAGTCCCGATATTGGCAAATGCAGTTTTCTTCACACCACATGAGGGACATTTCCAGGTCATGGGTAGGACACTAAAAGGCGTACCAGCAATAATCCGGTTTTTGGGATCGCCTTTGCTGGGGTTATATTTGTATCCACAGGCGCGGCATTCAAATCGATCGTCATCGCTAGCTGCGGCGGCTGGTTTGGTGTCTGTTGTAGGTGCCAGATCTTCTGGACTACTAGGACGATCTTGCTCTAGATCGCTCATAAACTTGATTTTAATATTTGACGATTATTAACACACTGTTACAAATTTTGGCATATTATGCCGAGGTTTGATCCTGGGGATGAGATATTCTCAGATCTAATCCAAATATCCGTCTATTGCTACTGACAAAATCTTTGGGTATCTAACTACTCACATCTTGCACCAATATATATTTACGATTGGTAATGTGAGCGTAACGGGTGGTTAAGTTGCCCACCCAACCAGGGATAATAGCTCGTTTAATTCCTTGACCCTTTCCCCTTGACCCTTTCCCCTACCTACATCTACCATGTCTATCAAAAAAATCCTGTCGATCGGGTTACTGATTTTTGTGCCGATTTCGATCGCGGCTGAATCTCAACACTGGGGAGATCTGGCTGTATTTATCACCTCAGCGTTGGCGATCGTCCCGCTAGCCATTTGGTTGAGTACGGCGACGGAGGAAGTAGCCGTAGTCACTGGCCCCGCTGTAGGCGGGCTGCTAAACGCCGTATTTGGTAATGCTACAGAGTTGATTATTGGGTTAGTTGCGCTCAGGGCTGGTTTAGTAGATATTGTCAAAGCGAGTATTACGGGGACGATTATTAGTAATCTACTGTTGGCGATGGGATTGTCGATGTTTCTGGGTGGTTTGAAGTACAAGGAGCAGGAATTTAAGCCGATCGTGGCACAGGTCAATGGTTCTTCGATGACGCTGGCTGTAATTGCAATTTTGTTGCCGACGATGGCATTTTATGCAGCTAATAAGTCTGATGTATTTGCGGTCGAAAAACTCTCGATCGTGGTGGCAGTTATCTTGATTGCAGTTTATGTGATGACTTTACTTTTCTCTCTCAAAACTCATAGCTATTTATATGATGTCGGTTTGGTAGATTTAGATATTGAAGCAACCCCGCACAAGCCCAATTTACGATTGTGGTTGGTTGTGCTAGTTGTTTCTACTCTAGCAGTTGCGTATGAGTCAGAAATGTTTGTAGGAGTAGTAGAATCAGCGACCAAAGGATTGGGTTTGACACCGTTATTTACTGGAGTGATTTTATTACCATTAGTTGGTGGTGCCGCAGAATATGTCACTGCGGTTGGAGTAGCGATTAAAAATAATATGGATTTATCTGTCTCCGTGGCGATGGGTTCGAGTTTATTGGTTGCGTTATTGATGGCTCCGATGTTGGTATTAGTCGGATACGCGATCGGTCAACCGATGGATCTCAATTTTAATCCGTTTGAAGTTGTGGCGGTAGGAGTCGCCGTAATTGTGGCTAATTTAATTAGTTTAGACGGTCGATCGAATTGGTTGGAAGGCGTATTATTACTCGCAACTTATTTTATTTTGGCGGCTGCTTTCTATTTTCTACCGATTTAGATGCGTCGAGCTAGCGACCCCATTTCTCTGATTTGAAACGATTGAGGGTAGTATAATACATAATAAAGATGATCTTCGACAAGCCGAACAAAAATCAGAGGTCTAAATCCCCTCTCTCATAACTTAGCTATCAACTGCCGGCACTGAGCGTAGCCGTTCGCGAAGCGTCTCGAAGAGAAGTGTCAACTATCAACTATCAACTGTTTAATGAGTCCTTACCAAGATGATGATTTCTCTAAAGCTTATACAACAGCCTTGTATCAAACGAAAGGGACAATCGATCTTAATGTCCGCGTCAAAAGTGATGAAAATCTCGAAATAGATCTATTATTTGTTAGCAATCCCCAAAGCCCAGCTTGGTTAACAGAAGACTTGGGATTATTTGACGCTCTGATGCAAGTGCATCCGACGATATTTGTTGAGCACTACAGTGGGTATCTCAAGTCAAGCCATATTATCAGGTGTGTGACTAGATTTGACTTGTACACCAGCGGGGAGAAAAAAGAAGCCAAGAAGCGGAACGAGACATTTTCAGCAGCCCAAAAACCGTTTACATGGATCTTGGTGACTGGATGTAGTGAGAAGATCTTGCGATCGTTCGGAGGAGTTCGAGATTCAGAACTAGGTGTGGGAGTTTACCGACTGGCGGAGGGATTGCGAATGGGGGTAGTGGTAATTAGAGAGTTACCAGCAACGCCAGAAACATTATGGTTGAGGGGATTGATCCAACGATCTAGAAACACAGATCGGCTCGTTACCGCTCGATCGATTGGAAGAGTTGGGTGAGGCTTTATTGGACTTTACTCAGATGAGCGATCTGACTGGCTGGTTGGACGAAAATATTTAGATCGCTCATTTAATTTCACTTTTATTTCATAGTTTAATTAGTCGATCGCGGAGCGTGCCAAGGGCAATCGATAGTTGATAATGCAGCGGTATCTGCACAATCGATCGTCAGTAATCATCCAACATCACCTCGATATCCTCACAAGCAGAGATCGGAGGTGATTTTTTGTCGTGTCGATCGCACCGATGTTGATATTGTTGGGATACGAGATCGATCTTGATTTAAATTTATTTGAAATTATGACGGTGAGAGTCGCAGTAATTATGGCTAATTTAATTGGCTTAGATAGTCGATCGAATTGGCTCGAAGGGATACTATTGCTGGCAATTTCTAATATTATGTCTCGATGTTCTGATTGATTTTTAGTTGCTCGATCGTCGTAAAATAATCGGGTGTTTACCCACTACTGGACTCCGAGCGATCGAAACCCCTTGACTATCTTGAATCTCTAACTTGCTAAAACGATTTGTCTTAGCTTGAATCCACATTCGATCGGTTAATCGATTTTGTTGCTCATCGTCGAGCGTGTACCAAATTGGATCGAGTCGGACAACTAATCGATCGCGGGCAATATCGACGTTTAGTGTTTGAATCAGATCGTCTGGATACTGACTAGTGATATCGCTCAATTGATTCTCAATTGCTTCGATAAATGCCTGTTCGGGATTAGTTAATATTGGATCGATCGCGGGTTTAGAATAGGGTTGAACAGCGATCGGTGCAGATGGTGTCTTCGCTACTGACGGCTCGAGCCTCGGGATGAAAAAACCATCGACAAACCAGATCCCCACGGTCACGATCGTTATCACAATTGCCGTCAGGATCGCATCAGAGAGCTGCCGAATGGGTGCTGGTAGGAAAAGACGAAATTGCTGTAATGTGCTAGACCAGAACCCGATCGATCGATCCATCAGTCCAGGTGTAGATCGATCGAGAGTAGCGTTACTATTGGGTGAAAATGTCTGCTGCGCGAGGCTATCATCCCAAACATCTTCAGTGGGAGACACAGACACAGGATTCTTACCGCGCCGAGCTTCCTGGAGATTACTACTTTTGACTGTTGCTGCGGGTAGAGCCTCAGCCCAGTCTTCGAGATCTGGAGTGATGGGTGTTGGCGGTGCTACTACTGTTGCGCTCGGTTGAGCGTAGACGACCTTACTAGCTAGAGGCTGTGCCCACAAATTAGGTTCATCAGCTAGGGTTTCGGCATCATCCCAATTAGTCTGTTCATCATCGGTATCATATCTACTCGCGATCGGAAACTCTCGATCGTCATATTCTGGTTGGGATGGCGGATCGTTCCGTCGTGAATTTGCCCGAGTGACTGATGATTCTGGGGTCTTTTTCCCAAATCGCCCAAACAATCCTTGCATTAGTTTACCTGTCCTCGATCGGGGTGCCATTTCGGTTAGGATTAGTTTCACTTACTTCTAATTTATCACCTTTATTCAGTCAGCCCCTGACAAATCACCAAAATTTATGAGTACTAACCGCCGTCAATTTTTAGTTGGAGCTGGCTTGGCTGGCTTGGGTATGGCTGGAGCTGGTAAACTATTTGTCGATCGAGCCAATGCGACAGACGATATCGTGTCCGCAGTACCTATCCCCAAGTCAAAGTTATTACAGCGATTTGCCGTCCTTGCCGATACAGGTACTGGTAGTCTCAAGCAGTATTCCGTCGGTCGTGCGCTAGCTCAGTATCACACCAAAAATCCCTTTAATACCATCCTGCTGGCTGGGGACAATATCTACACCAATGGCGAGTTTAGCAAGATTAAACCTGTCTTTGCAATCCCTTATCAAGATTTACTCCAACGAGGGGTAAAGTTTTATGCTTCCCTGGGCAATCATGACGTGCGGACAATGAATGGCGATCTTCAAGTCGCTTATCCTGAGTTTAATATGCAGGGTCAGCATTACTATACGCATGGACAAGGCGATGTCCGGTTCTTTGTCCTCAATACCAACGATATCGTCAATCCCCAGTCACCCGATCGAGTCAAACAATTAGACTGGCTCGATCGAGCATTAGCAGCGAGTACAGCTAAATGGAATATCGTCTACGGACATCACAATATTTATTCTGCTGGGGTATATGAAGTCAACAAGATGATGGAAAAAGATGTCACCCCAATTTTGAAAAAACACAAAGTTCGCCTGTGGATCAATGGTCACGATCATAATTATCAACGGTCGAAACCGATTGATGGTACCACTTATATGGTCTGTGGCGGTGGCGGTGCGGGTTTATATCCAGTGCAACCACAGAGCTGGACTGCATTTGCTAAAAGCGTCCACAGTTTCGGCATCGTTGAAGTTTATCAAGACCAAATTCTCTTGACAGGAATCGATAGTAAGGGCGAGATCATCGATCGAGGGTTAGTCAATTTCGCTTAAAAATCCCTCTCGAAGAATCCCCTCCTCGGAGGGGATTTCCCAATGAGTCGTTAGCGTAGCTTACCGTAGGTAATCGCAATTACCGAACGCAAGAATACCCATGATCGGCTACAATTATACATAGATATTTACAAAGATTAGTAAATTTCGATCGTCTACATCAGACCGTATTAGAGTTCTAACTCCACAATTTATGAGCATTCCCATTCGTAACGTAGCCATCATCGCGCACGTAGACCACGGTAAAACTACCCTTGTTGATGCCCTCTTAAAACAATCCGGTGTTTTCCGCGAAGGGGAGGAAGTGCCTATTTGTGTGATGGATTCCAACGACATCGAGCGCGAACGTGGTATTACGATTCTATCCAAGAATACTGCCGTTAGATACAAAGAGACATTAATCAACATTATCGACACCCCTGGACACGCGGACTTCGGTGGTGAAGTCGAGCGCGTGTTGGGCATGGTTGACGGCTGCATCCTGATTGTGGATGCCAATGAAGGGCCGATGCCCCAAACCCGCTTCGTGCTAAAGAAAGCCCTAGAGAAGGGTCTACGCCCGATCGTCGTTGTCAACAAGATCGATCGCGAGCAAGCCTCCCCCCATGTAGCCGTAGATAAAGTTCTCGACTTATTCCTCGAACTCGGTGCTGATGACGATCAGTGTGACTTCCCCCACCTGTTTGCTTCGGGGATCGGTGGCTATGCCCAGAACGACATGGAAACCAAAGGTACCGACATGGTACCGATGTTTGAGGCGATCTTACGGCATGTTCCACCCCCAATTGGTGACTCGGACAAGCCCTTGCAACTGCAAGTTACTACCCTAGATTATTCTGACTATCTAGGTCGGATTATCATCGGCAAGATTCACAATGGTACGATTACTATGGGTCAGCAAGCTGCGCTGATCAAAGAAGATGGCTCGATCGTCAAAACACGTATCACCAAGCTCTTGGGTTTCGATGGCTTGAAGCGAGTCGAGATTCCAAGCGCGACAGCGGGTAACATTGTTGCAGTGACTGGGTTTGCCGATGCCAATATCGGTGAGACGATTACCTGTCCCAACATGCCGATGGCTCTACCAATGATCAAAGTAGACGAACCTACCTTGCAGATGACCTTCTGCGTGAATGATTCGCCCTTTGCTGGTACCGAAGGCAAAAACGTTACCTCACGTCAAGTTCGCGACAGACTATTCCGTGAATTGGAAACAAACGTCGCCCTGCGCGTCGATGAAACCGATGAAGCTGACAAGTTTGCTGTAGCCGGACGAGGTGAACTTCACCTCGGTATTCTGATTGAGAATATGCGTCGGGAAGGATTTGAATTCCAAGTCTCCCAGCCTCAAGTAATCTATCGTGAAGTTGGCGGTCAAAAGTGCGAACCATTTGAGCTACTCGCTCTAGATGTTCCCGAAGAATCCGTTGGTAGCTGTATCGAACGTCTCGGTCAACGCAAGGGTGAAATGCAGGATATGGTTGTCGGGATGAATGGTCGTTCCAACCTAGAATTCGTCATTCCTGCTCGTGGTTTGATCGGGTTCCGAGGTGAATTCATGCGGATGACTCGCGGTGCTGGGATTATGAATCACAGTTTCCTCGAATATCGTCCGACTTGTGGGGATATTTCTGCGCGTCGCAATGGCGTATTGATCTCTTTTGAGGAAGGTGTCGCTACTGACTACGCGCTGATGGGTGCCGAAGATCGCGGTACATTCTTTATCAAGCCTGGAACCAAGGTGTATAAAGGAATGATCGTTGGTGAAAACAACCGTCCACAAGATCTAGAACTGAACATCTGTAAGAGCAAACAATTAACCAACCACCGAGCTTCTGGTGGGGAAGAATTGGTACAGCTCAAAACACCGATCGATATGACGCTCGAACGCGCTCTAGAATACATCAGTGGTGATGAGCTAGTTGAAGTCACTCCTCAATCAATTCGGTTACGGAAAATCTCCAAGAAATTAGCCAGACGCTAAATTAGTCACTAATTAATTTAAGTAAAAAAAGTCCGCAGGTGCGGGCTTTTTCTTTTGGGTTGCTGAGGTAGGGGCAATTCATGAATTGCCCCTACCTCTACGTGCATCCCATTCTGACATAATAGAAATGTAGTGAATACTAATCGATCGCGTGGAGGTTATATGAGCATTACCGAATCCGTAGATACAGAAACACTTTCAGTCAAAATTCGGAGTGCAGACCTCCATGTTAGTTCAGCCCAGTTCGACAGGTTGTGTCAAGACAATCGGGATTTGCGATTGGAATTGACCAAGGAAGGAAAATTGATTGTCATGGCACCAACATTTGGGGAGAGTGGAAAAAGAAATGGAAATTTGTTTGGTCGAGTTTGGGCTTGGAACGAACGCACTCAATTAGGAACAACTTTTGACTCTTCCACTGGCTATGACTTCTCAGCAATTGGCGGCGGTAAACTATCGCCAGATGTTTCGTGGATTGAGAACTCTCGCCTAGAAGGTGTTTCGCTCAGACAATTTATTCCAGTTGTACCAGATTTTCTAATCGAGCTACGCTCTACTACCGATAGACTGAGAGATCTTCAGGCTAAAATGCTAGAATATCAGCGGTTGGGCGTAAAGTTAGGATTATTAATTAACCCCCAAGATAAACAAGTTGAAATCTATCGCTCGAATCGAGAAGTTGAAGTTATGCAATCCCCCACTTCGTTGGCGGGTAGCGTACCGGAGGTAATCGATTGTGCGGATATTATGCCTGAATTTATCTTAGATTTAACTAGAATATTGTAAATCTATCGGAGCAAAAAAACCTCGATCGAGCTGCCAATGTCAATGTATTTATCTACCCCCAAATGCGATCGAAACAATTGCCAGTATTATAAATAATATCCCCCCAATAATTGTAATCGTCCGCTCAGAAATATGACTAGCGATCGCCCGACCGCCAATCACCGCAATCAGCGCACAGATCGTATGACCGACAATACCACCCAACATTACCCCGATCGAGTCTTTAGATGCAGCCAGCGTAATTGTAGCAAACTGAGTGCGATCGCCCCATTCAGCCACAAAGGTTAGTACACAGCTTTCGATAAAAATCTTCCAAGCCGTATTCCGCTGTTTAAATTTACGTTCGCCATCTTCGATCGCTTCTTCGGCTTCAGCCATCACTTCTACATCAGTTTGAGCTGACATCTCTCGCGCTGAATAGAGCAGCTTGATGCCAAAGATTAGGAATAGTAATGCTGCGACTCGCTCGATCGAGATTTGATTCAAAAAACTCAGACTAGGCGGTAAATACTGACTAAATAATTTTGGTAATAATACTATCAGTTGACCGATCCAGACTGATAGTATGGTCATCGCTGCTAAAGCTGTCACTACACCCAGAAATACTGGTTTGCGCGGGTAGCGGCTGGCTAAAATCACTGCCATAAAGAAAGTCTTATCGCCGATTTCTGATGCTGTGATTAGTGACAGTGCAGCCGTAAATGCTTCTAACATTGATTACTTGTATTTTTAGAGCTAGATCCTTCTGCTTCTGCTAGTCTACAGATCGAATCTTACCGACCAAGACATCTTACGATACTTTACTAAAAATAGGTATTTGCACTCATTTTATAGTCATTTTCTCATCATTTTTACCTCACAATTTTACTCGATCGTGGTAATTGGAATAAAAGATTGATATTTCCAACCCTGAAATTTAAGGTAGGGGCAATTCATGAATTGCCCCTACCTTAAATTTTGAGGGCATTTCATACCGCAATTCAGCAATGCCCACTTTTGACTCAACCCATGAAGTGAGTTCGGAGCTATAATAACCATCTAAGATTGAATTGAGGACAGCCGATCGTGACAAATAAAGTTGAGCACCAGTCGCCGCATCACGTCGTTATTGTCGGTGGGGGTTTTGGGGGACTTCATGCGGCACTATCATTGGGTAACGCGCCCGTACAGGTGACGCTGATTGATAAACGTAACTTCCATCTGTTCCAACCACTACTTTATCAAGTAGCCACAGGTGGCTTATCACCTGCGGATATTTCCTCACCATTACGATCGATCCTGAATAAACAACGAAACACTAAGGTAATCATGGGCGAGGTGCGAGATGTAGATCCTCACCAGCAGAAGATTTTCCTAAATAAGGGTGAGATAAATTACGATACGCTGATCGTCGCTACAGGAGTCAGCCACCATTACTTCGGTAACGAGCAATGGGCACCTTCAGCCCCAGGCTTAAAAACCGTCGAAGATGCGCTCGAAATGCGCCGCCGGATTTTCATGGCATTTGAAGCAGCCGAAAAAGAAACCGATCTAGAAAAACGCCGCGCTTGGCTGACCTTTGTCATCGTCGGTGGCGGCCCAACTGGAGTAGAATTAGCTGGGGCGATCGCTGAATTGGCTTACAGTACCCTCAAAAAAGATTTCCGCAATATCGATACGTCAGAAGCCACGGTAGTGCTTGTCGAAGGGATGGATCGCGTCTTACCACCCTACCCGCCCGAACTGTCTGTAAAAGCGGAAGCATCCCTGGTTAAATTGGGCGTGAAGGTGCAGACAAAGGCACTAGTGACAAATATAGAAGATAACGTTGTTACCATCCGTCAGGGCGAGAATATCGAGCGGGTAGCAGCCCGAACTGTGTTATGGGCGGCGGGGGTAAAAGCTTCGGCGATGGGCAAGATTTTAGCAGCACATACCGGAGTCGAACTCGATCGAGTCGGGAGAGTCATGGTTGAGTCTGACTTGAGCATCAAGGGATATCCGCAGGTTTTTGTCATTGGCGATTTGGCTAACTTCACTAAGCCAGACGGGAAACCTTTAGCAGGGGTAGCACCTGTAGCGACTCAAGAAGGTAAGTATGTTGCTGACTCAATCGTCAAGCGACTTGGAGGCGAAAGTTTGCCAGCTTTTGAGTATTATGATGCTGGAAGCTTATCAGTTATTGGCAGACATTCAGCGGTAGCCGATTTTGGTAAGGTGAAAATGTCTGGCTTCTTTGCCTGGTTAATTTGGGTATTTGTGCACATTTATTATCTGATTGAATTTGATAGTAAATTGGTGGTATTTATTCAATGGACGTGGAGTTATTTCACCCGCAAACGTGGGGCGAGATTGATTACAGGTGATGAATCTTTAGGACAAATCGGCGTTGACGATCGAGGTGATTATTTCGTGCAGCCAAAAATAGAGGTAAATGTCAAAGTTTAAATAAGTGCGCTCGATCTAAAATATCAGATCGAGTGCAAGATGTGAGTCATCCGATCT
This sequence comes from Chamaesiphon sp., assembly GCA_026785875.1. Taxonomy (GTDB): domain Bacteria; phylum Cyanobacteriota; class Cyanobacteriia; order Cyanobacteriales; family Chamaesiphonaceae; genus Chamaesiphon. The sequence goes on from JAJAZF010000212.1 coordinate 11,486, forward strand.
TAGCGATCGATCTTGATACCAAGATCGATCGCTAGAACCTCCATTTAAGATTTTAATTTCCATAGGGACGGGGAAAAGGTTTCAACATCTTTTGGGCTTGATAAACGCTAAATGTTTGAACTATTTTCCCACCACGGAGAATCGGAATTTCACCTAATTTAGTTAATTTCTGAAAATAGCTAGGATAGCGTTGTTGGGCATCTAAATCGACATCAAAGGTTTTGCTACCCAGATAAATAGCATTTTTACCTACCCACTGTTTTGGTTTCGACCAAAAGGCAAAACCACGCGGATCGGGATCGAAACAAGTTAACGGTTTATGAAAGATTGGTTCGATCGCCATGCCAATCTGTCCGCCTAAAATGTACCGATTGGTGAAGACAAAATCTGCTTTTTTTAAGGCTAAATTTAACTTACTATTACCGATAAATCCTTGGCGAAGCTGTTGGATGTCAAAGATTTGGGTAGAATTATCAGTTTTTATTTCTAGTGGTAATACTCCAAATATTGAAGGCTTGCCAGAGGTTTGAAATGTCCCGAGCGCAACATGAGATAGCGCGATCGAGAACAAGACCAGAATTACCGCAACCGATCCAAAAAACCACCGATAAGGGACACGAGAATGAGCGTATCGACGGCTAATTGATATCCGTTCTGCAAGCAACATTGTTGCCGACCAATATCCAGGCATTTTCCAAGCAGGTAGAATTTGTTGATAGCCAGAGATGACCGTAAATCCCAAGATTAAAGGCAATGAGAGCCATAATAGTAAAGCTCTTTTTTCTAAATCCCACTCATTACTAAATCTGCTGCGACTTGGATATTGCCATTTAATATTTCTGATTTGTTGAACGGTAGTGAGGATGACTGTCCATAATAATGGCAAGCCAAAAGTGGGGAACAGATAAAGCATCTCTACCAAAAGAGTGACTACTACTCGATCGATCTGATAACTACTATTGGGCACAGCGCGTTCTGATTGAAAGCGAAAAGATACCCAAT
>JAJAZF010000213.1 GCA_026785875.1 Chamaesiphon sp.
ACGGTTCGCGTTCGAGCAAGAACAAAAAGCTGCTAGCAAATCTTGTAGAATCTCTTGAAAAGGTGTAAGATACGAGAATATACAAGAATTGCTCGATCGATGTCAAGCCTAACTTACATTAAGGGACTACCTACTCCACTTGCTGAACTTAATCCATTAGGATTTAGCCAAATGGAGATGTTCTTGAGTGCGTTTGCGCCGATATTTCGATTGGCAGCGATTGAGACGGCAAATCATTTGCTCTGCGATCTGGGATCTGATAAATCCAAATGGAATACTCATTTACAGAACAAGTATCAAATTAATAAGCGTCATGCAAATGGAGTAATATCTTATGCCAAAGGTAAAGTAGATGGTGCGCGTGAGCATCGTAAATTGCACATTAAAACCTTGCAAGGAAAAGCTAAATCGATTGAAGCTTGGAGCGAGAAATCGTGCCGTAAGCTGACACAAGCGACTAAATTCTATGCCAAAAAGAACTGGCAACATTCAAAAACTGGCTGTAATTTTCCTTTGGCAAGTTCTCTAAAATATAGAGATACTAATTGGCAAAATCTCAAGTTCCAGATTCATAACAAAAAGCGTAAGCTGAATTTAATTCTCAATACTATCTCACATCTCAAAGCGAAACCGATTAGAGTATCTGTGCCACACGGACAAATTTTCATGGTTGGTTCTAAAGATGAAACTTGTGGCAATCAAATCGCTCAGTGGGATGGAGACACCCTCAAAATTCGTGTTCCGGCTTGTTTAGAATCAAGTTTTGGTTTATCTGTCTGGGGTAAAATTGGTAATTTTGACCGGACAATTAATCGATTGCCAGTAGTCGGAGCTAAGACTTGGCATTTATTCCGTAGCGATGGTAGGTGGAATGTAGCTGTTCAATTCACACCAATTGAAATTGAACGCCAATCTCAAGATCGACATTGGGGCTGTATTGGGATTGACATCAATCCTGGCTCGATTGGTTGGGCTTATGTAGATTATCAGGGTAATCTCAAGGCAAAAGGTCAAATTCCGCTAGAAATGGGTTTACCTCATGGCAAGCAACAGGCTCAAATTGTCGAGGCTTGTTTAGGTTTAGCCACTTTAGCAATTAGCTTCCAATGTCCAATTGTTTGTGAAGAACTCGACTTTTCTAGTAAAAAAGAAAAACTTGGAGAGCAAGGTCGAAAATATGCTCGAATGCTTTCAGGTTGGGCTTACAGTGAGTTTTTCAAACAGTTAAACTCAATTCTCTCCAATCGAGGCATCGAACTAATTACCGTTAACCCAGCCTATAGCAGTATCATTGGTTTAGTAAAGTATCTAAAAATGTATGCTTTAGCCAGCGATCAAGCTGCGGCAATGGTTATTGCTCGGCGTGGGATGAGATTATCTGAAAATATTCCTGACTCCATAACCGCTTATTTTGAGGTGAACTCAGAAAAACACGTATGGAGTCAGTGGAACCAACTGAATAAAAAGCTGAAATGTTCCGGTATGGTAAATCGTCGTCACGACTATCGTACCGTTTCTAACTGGAGTTTCTTAGCCACCCCTGTAAGCAGCGAAAAGTGCAATCTTGGGGTTTCCCCAAGTGAAGCACCTTTTCAAGAGAAGGAAGCGCAACCCGCGCACTAAGAGAGAACATTTTAAACTTACATCGCTGAGTTTGCTAGGTTTACCTAGATTTTTAGAAGCGGTAGCACTCGCCAACTTAAAAACTCTTGGAGCGATGCTGGGAAAGCTTACCCACAAAGGGCACGCCGATCGGTGAAGATCGATCATTGATCGTTTATTCACCAGACGATCTAAGATAGGTGGGTATTTAATCTCGGCTAAGATTTGTGACTGAATCTAAAAAACCAACGCGCTCGATCGCTAGTATCGCTGGCATCGTAGCTGCTGCTACCCTAATTAGCAAAGTATTTGGGCTAGTGCGCCAGATGTCTCTAGCCGCAGCCTTTGGTAATGGGATTGCGATGGAGGCATTTACTTATGCCTATGCAATTCCAGGATTTTTACTGATTTTACTCGGCGGGATTAATGGGCCATTTCATAGTGCGATCGTTAGCGTTCTCACCAAGGAACAAGATAAATCCCAAACTGCACCGATTGTCGAAACAATTACCACGATCGTGGGAATCGTTTTGCTCTGTGTGAGTATGCTGATTTTCTGTTTTGCTAGCAATGCGATCGATACGATCGCGCCTAATTTAACTCATAGTAGTGATGCAATTAGAGGTGCTTTAGTTCGTCAATGTGCGATCGAGCAGTTGCAAATCATGTCAGCAATGGCAGTCCTAGCGGGCTTCATCGGGATTGGTTTCGGTACACTCAGTTCGGCGGATTTTTACTGGTTGCCCTCCATCAGTCCCCTCCTATCCAGTGCTACGACCATCATCGGGATCGGGGTATTGGCAATTTATTTAGGGCAAAAGATTATGTTGCCCGAATACGCTCTCTTGGGTGGCAAAGTGCTGGCGGGTACGACATTAATTGGGGCAGTTTTACAATGGTTGATGCAGGTGATTACCCAGTGGCGGGTGGGGTTGGGGACGATCAAACCGCGATTTGAGTGGCGGCGACAGGGGGTACAAGATGTCTTGAAAATTCTCGGTCCGGCGACATTCTCTTCTGGTACGCTCCAAATCAACCTATTTATCGATCTGTCCTTTGCTTCAGGGATTGTTGGAGCTGCTTCAGCGATGCAGTATTCAGGGTTATTAATTCAGACTCCGTTGGGGATTATTTCAAATATTATTTTAGTCTCGCTACTCCCCGAATTTTCGCGCCTAGCAGATCCTCACAACTGGAATCAACTCAAGGATCGGATTCGCCAAGGATTAATCCTGACTGGGATTGCCATGATGCCGCTGAGTGCGGTTTTGATGGCTTTAGCCTTCCCAATTGTCAAAACAGTTTATCAATATGGTGCGTTCAAAACTCAAGACGCACAGTTAGTCGGCTCGATTTTAATTGCGTCGAGTTTGGGGATGTTTTTCTTTCTCGGGCGAGATGTATTGGTGCGGGTATTTTACGCGCTCGGCGATGGTAGTACGCCATTCAAGATCGCTGTGGTAAATATCTTCTTCAATTTCCTGTTTGACTTTTTATTCTGGAAACCATTCGGTGCGGCGGGGATTACTTTATCGACGGTTTGTATCAATATTATCTCTTTTTCAGTGATGTTATTCTTGCTCGATCGACGTTTGAATGGCTTACCCTGGCGCAGATTTAGACCTTTGCTAGGTATATTTATAGCTAGTGTGGTCACAGGCGGCGTAACGTGGGGTATCAGTTATGGTTGGCAGCAGTTTGTTCCCGTTAGCAATACTTTCACTCTCCTAATTCAATTAGCTGCTGCTGCGGGGATTGGTTTCGGCGTATTTGTGGCGCTCGTCTCTCAGCTCAAATTACCAGAATTTGATAAGTTCATCGGGCAGATTCGCCAGAAATTATTGAAAAAGTGAGCAGCAGTAAACTGCGAACATGAGGTATCGATCCTGATGAGCTATAGTCGTCAGTCAAAAGATACTTGAATTGGCTGAGGGTTCTGTGGAGCAGAAATAATATGATATTGGCATATCTGCAATGTCAGTTGTCTCAGTAGTCTGCCGATTGATATCCTTATGACCGATGTTGTTACCAGTCAGTCTGCAATAGCTAGCTGTGTAGGCGGAACCGGATTAACGCCTACACAGAAAGAGGATCGAGATTCATCACAGTTGCCGATAGCATGTGCGATCGATAATGGCATCCTCGCTCAACGGTATCTAATTTGCTCGCAATTAGGTCGGGGCGGCTTTGGCATGACTTTCTTGGCTCAGAACATCTACTTGCCAGGACAGCCGCTATGTGTAGTCAAGAAGCTCGATCCACAATTTACCGATCCCAAACTAATTGCGATCGCGCAAAAACAATTCGAGCTTGAGGCACTCAGTTTGAGTCGTCTGGGTAGTCACGCTCAAATTCCCTCCTTACTCGATTATTTTCAGGTTGGTACGGATCTGTACTTAGTCGAAGAATACATTCCTGGGAGCGATCTGCTCCAGATCGTCACCAAACAGCGCAGATTTAACGATTCAGAAGTTGAAATTTTTATCACTCAGATGCTGCGGTTATTGGAGTACCTTCAGCTTCATCATCTGATTCACTGCGATATCAAACCGCAAAATATTATATTACGCCCGACCGATCGCCGTTTTGTATTGGTCGATTTCGGTATTGTCAAAGACATCGCTGCTACTACAAGCCGACACGATCTTGACAGTATGGCAGTCGGTACGCCAGGATTCGCCCCACCAGAACAATTAGCCAATCGCACCGGATTTGCTAGCGATCTTTACGCGCTGGGAATGACTTGTATCTATTTATTGACAGGAAAGGAACCGAGTCAGTTTCCCACCGATCCTTACACTTGCGAACTAATCTGGTCGGATACAGTCGAGATTAGTGTGGAATTGAGTGAAATCATCAATAAAATGATTCAAATCCCGCTAGCCGAGCGTTATCATTCGGCGACTGAAGTCATCACAGCCTTGAAAAATCGATCGGTTCGCGCGAAATTACGGACATATATCGATCGAAAACATGCCATCTCCAACAGCCACAGTGGAGATCGGAGCGGTTCTTACCCTGCTGTCGTCCAGTGGGCATTGGGGATGGGGTGATGGAGTTACCTTTGAACAAGCTGATGGGTTGTAGTCAGTTCGAGTTCGCGGCAATATTTAGGATTGGCGATCTAAAATCGTCACAAATATCCACAGCACCATGCGCGTTCGATGATAAACTAGGCAACAGCATTGCAAAATATTAAAAGTAGCTAAAACCAAAAATCGATTCACTCAACAGCTAACAGCGATGATCGATCGAGTGTGTAAACTCTCCATCGACGCTTTCGATCGTTGTGACGAGTAAAACCTCACCAATTGGTTCCAATCGCTCACAACCCGCGAATCTGTTCTGTTGCATCGATTTGCTATAGACAAAATCACACAATAATAAGTACCGCGCACATGGCTACCACCGCAGAAAAAACAAACGTGGGGAAACTCACCCAAGTTATTGGTCCAGTTGTGGACGTAGAATTTACTGGTGGCAAGATGCCCCAGATTTATAGTGCCCTCAAAGTTGAAGGCAAAAATGAAGCTGGACAAGATGTGTCCGTAACGTGCGAAGTTCAGCAACTTCTGGGTGATAACCAAGTTCGTGCCGTTGCCATGAGTACCACCGATGGGTTGGTACGCGGTATGGATGTCATCGATTTGGGCGCACCGATTAGCGTACCCGTTGGGACAGCTACTTTAGGTCGGATTTTCAATGTCTTGGGTGAAACCGTAGACAATCAAGGCCCTGTAGGTACCCAAGAACGATCCCCCATCCACCGCGATGCTCCCAAGCTGACGGAATTGGAAACCAAACCTTCTGTATTTGAAACCGGAATCAAGGTGATCGACTTACTGACACCTTATCGTCGTGGCGGTAAAATCGGTCTGTTCGGTGGTGCTGGTGTGGG
>JAJAZF010000214.1 GCA_026785875.1 Chamaesiphon sp.
ACGAGGACCAAATTCACCAATTTTATAACCCTTAAAACCGAGTTGTTCCTTGAGTAGTTGCTTATGCTCGGGCTGAATCGATCGAGTGAGTTTTACTGTTGCTGGGCGACTTGCGATAAAATCTGGTGGTGTGGGATAAGCAGCTTGCCAATCTAGATCTACTCGACTGAGATCCCAGGTATTTTCTACCAGATTGTAGCGATAGCCCAAATAGTGCCAGAGGATCTGATTGACTTGCAGATCGGTAATTGATTCATTAATAATTGTCCAGATCGTATCAGGATCTAGCGGTGGTAGTTCCAACCATTCCAAACTTGCGTAATCGATCGAGCTATTGTCACTATTCATGTAAATTGTGGATGATATCTTGAATCAGTAATAACTGAAGTTCTCGCTTGGTTTCCGATTGCCGATATCGATGCTGGATTGGCTGCCAAGTTTGCCAATTTAGATAATTACTCCGAGCCATGCGATCGTAGAGTGTTGGTAACTTAGTTGCGGCTCGTTTACCCAAAGCTTTACGAATAAATTCATCTAATACTATGTTATCTTGAATATTCCCAAATAGTTGATGAATTTGTTTAAAATCTTTGAGATATTCACGATATCGAGGTGGATATCGATCGGGAAACATTTCCATCAAGTAGCGGATCGCTTTGACTTGTTTGCGAAGACTGTGCAATGTCTCGCCGTGGATCGCCAACATCTGAGTAACTGCCAATTCTGGCTCTAATCCTAGATCTAAATCGAACCACCACCCAGGATTGAGAAATACTTGCCCTACTACTGTTAATAATAGATCTGGTAAGATCGACCCAATTTCTAATCGGGCTGTGGGCAGATATTGGGGATTATTCAGCCAATTATTTAGTCCTAATTTAAAATATTGATAATCTCGTTCTTCGAGCATCAACTTAACTTTCAAAATATCCTTACGGCGGCGTTTTATAATTGTTGAAGCGACCTTTTCTAGATATATTTGCTCGGCATCTGGCAGATCCACCCGATAAGTTTTGAAATTATCTTGCAAGACATCTAGATCCCGAACTTTGCCTAATATTCTAGCAATTTTGCCGATCGGTTTGTCACCCATGACTCTGGGGATATCCAAAATCGAGCCAAATGCTTGAATCTGCGATCGCAACCTGCGTAAACTGACTCGCATCTGATGTACTGCTTCTAGATCGTCATCAGCCAGCACATCGGCTTCGAGTGTGAGGATCGTGACATATTGTTTTTGGATAGCTGGATAGATATAGTCAGCCAGTGTAACTGGCTGATGATTGGCTTGCTGCAACAGCGTCAAATCTCGATCCACGATCGTCGTTCCTATAGTGTGAAGAGGAGCTAATTTATTTGAGTCTAATTATCCCATCGTCATTTCCGCTGAGTATGTGACAATCTTTACACGCATTGGCGTACATCTCGATCGCTACATACTACAGATGCCGAGTCCTGGCTTGAAAAATCTCCAGACTGGACATCTCGATAAAATTTACGGTATTATTAAAAAATCCATACTTTCTCAATCCTAGCAAAATAAACTAATAACTATCTCTTCGCTCGAACGCTCTGCCGTTTCTAGCATGGATAGATATTATTACTTAACAAGGACCTTTACCCGTTGCCATTCGTGTTGAATCTCTTTACATCACTCAAACCAAATTATTTTACTGCTCAAGAGCGCGGTGAGAGCAATTTGTGGCAGCTAGAGGATGCCAATCGAGGCGATTTTGAAGAGATATCGGACATCCGATCGCTGCATCTATTACCATTTTACCATTGCGGGACAGCAACTGTCACAACACCACTACAGATGTTGGTCAGTTGAAGATATAACAAGAAACCAATCTACATCTTCTTGTAACCCCCGCTTGTCTACCATAGACAACGGGGGTTGTTCGTTAGGAGGCTCAAAATTATGAAACCTGCCACAATCGGGATCTCAGACAGTAAATCGCTCGAAAAAGCTACAATACCATCGGTATTAAATAACTCTGTCGTCGTATTTTCGACTAACTATTTGCCAATGGCGCGGATTAATATCCGACGTGCCATTACCCTGCTGATTAGTGGTAGAGCCGAGCCGCTAGATCTCCAGGATATCAAACTCGTGTGGATCTTGCGATCGCCTTCAGTCGCGATCGAAGTTCCCCACCACATTCGGTTAAAAAGCACCACCGCCGAACGACTGTGGAAACTTCCGAGCGTCAGTCGCCGTGAGCTGCTTAGGCGAGACGGACATCGTTGTCAGTACTGTGGGAGTGCCAAGCAATTAACCATCGATCATGTCATTCCCCGTTCCAAAGGTGGTACTCACACCTGGGATAACGTCACGATTGCCTGTGAGACGTGCAATCACAAGAAGGGGGATAAATATCTCTATGAGACAGCAATGGTACTCAAAACGAAGCCCAAGGCTCCGATGCACCCGACGGTAGCCTTTGCGGAGCAGTTTTGGCAAAGTCGCGAAAGTAGCGTGTGAGGTTGTTTTGCCGCAGCGCGATCTAGCTTCCTCCTCAAACCATCCGCAGCTAAATCGCGGTGCTATTGCTTGAGTTCAAATTTATCTACAGTACCTTGAGAATAATCATTTAAGTTCAAATCTTTAATGGTTTTGCCCAAACGTTGATATAGTGCTTCTTTGACTTCTATACCTGCACTTTCTCTTCGCATTCCCACGATTGTCAATCTTCGTTGCAAGGAATTTCCTTGAGCATCTCGCTGACAGTTATCGCGTTTAAATTGACCTAAATTTAAAATTGGATATTCCTTAACCTGAAATAATTGCTTAACAATTTTAGCTTGAATTGTTTTGGCTCGGTTCAGCGCACGTAATTCTTCTTCTGTGCCAGTTCCCTCACAAGAAGCAGTACCGAGAGCAATAATCCGATTGGGATTATCCATGATTTTGAAAATACCCTGTTCTCTGCGGGCATATCGGTATCGATCGCTAGAAAATTTCGACTCATCCCACCACTATCGAGAAAACTAATCGCTCGGTAACGATCTTTTAGAAGTAACTGGCTAGCACAAGCCTTGCAAATTTTTTCCTCATGATGATTCTGGGGCTGAGAGCAATTAGGGTTGAGGCAATAGCTCATGGCTGTGACGGATGACAATGCAATAGGTGAATTTTAGCTTAATGCTACAGACAAGATCGCCAAAATATCTACTAGATTACTCACAATCTTCTGAAGTATGTCAGATGTATCTGCACAATAGCTTAGATCGTAGCTTGAATATCTCAGTCCTTAAATGAGTTAAATCGATCCGATCCAACCACTGCCGTAACTACGTACTAAAAAAGTGAGATGGGAAATCGCCCCCAAACACGAGATAATATAGCTGACTCAGTGTTAATTTTTTACCGATCGCTGTTTACCAAGTAACAAGGGTCATTAGCCAACGCCTGCATGTGCGAATTTCGTCGATCCGGGGTTTGAATCCCTGGCTCAACAACGAACTTATTACTTATTACTTATTACTTAATCAACGATTTCTGCCATATGTCCCAAATCAAGTCCCTCTTCGATTGGTTTGCCGATCGTCAGAAAACCAGCCCCAGCATTCAGCAGCAACAGGAGCGGGAAATTGCTGATGGGCTATGGACAAAATGTGAAGCTTGTAATGCGATCGCTTATACCAAGGATCTCACCGCAAATCAGATGGTATGCCTAGAATGCGGACATCACAAGCGTGTATCTAGTCACGAACGGATCGCTCAATTAATCGATGCTGATACCTGGATTCCGTTTGATGAACACCTTCAGCCTACCGATCCGCTCAAATTTCGAGATCTCAAACCTTATAGCGACAGATTGCGCGACACTCAGCACAAAACAGGCTTAACCGATGCAGTACTCACCGGAGCGGGGAAAATTGAAGGTTCGCCCCTGGCATTGGGCGTGATGGATTTTCAATTTATGGGTGGGAGTATGGGTTCTGTCGTCGGCGAAAAGCTGACGCGGGCGATCGAATATGCTACCAAAAATTGCCTTCCAGTGGCGATCGTCTGTGCTTCTGGAGGTGCCAGAATGCAGGAAGGGATGCTCAGTCTGATGCAGATGGCTAAAATCTCTGGCGCGCTAGAACGACACCGCGAAGCGCGATTACTCTATCTTCCCATTCTCACACATCCCACTACAGGTGGTGTCATTGCTAGTTTCGCCATGCTGGGAGATATTATTCTCGCCGAACCCAAAGCGACGATCGGATTTGCGGGTAGACGCGTGATCGAACAAACTCTGCGGGAAAAACTACCCGACGATTTCCAAACCTCAGAATACGCACTGCAAAAGGGTTTTATTGATAAAATCGTCCCCCGCACCCAATTGAAGCACACAGTCGCTCAATTGATTCGGTTACATCAAGTTAGGCTTTAAGCTTTAGGAGCGAGGTTTAAAGCCGATCGATGGCGATGCTTGCGTGCTCTTAATTACCTAACACCTAACAAGACCTAATTGTAAATTTTTCTTTACTTTATGAGGAGAAATGGAGAAATTATAGTCGAGATAATGAGATGATATGGGTAATATAAGATAGCTGTGGCTTCAGTGTTGAGTTTAGCTGTGTTGTGTAATTATCATTTAATTTAAAGTTATCTTTTTAGAGGGAGAAACATGTTCAAGCGATTCCTGTTGCTGGCTGTGGCAACCATGTTGTTTGCATTCCAAACCTTAGTTACCAGCGCGAGTGCGATCGAACTCGATGCGGCAACTCGCACAGTCAAACTGAACCCAGAGGGTGAAACTGCCACCCTGAATCTCAAACAAGTCAACCAAGGTAGAAAGCTGTTTGCGTCAACTTGTGCCCAATGTCATGCTGGTGGTATTACCAAAACTGACTTTAATGTCAGCTTAGGCCCTGTAGATCTATCCGGTGCCACCCCAGCCCGAGATAATGTGGTAGCATTGATAGACTACATGCACCATCCGACGACCTATGATGGCGAAACTGAAATTGCTGAGTTGCACCCTAGTATGGATAGTGCAGATATCTTCACCGAAATGAAGAATCTATCTGAGGATGATCTGTACAATATCGCTGGACATATCCTGATGCAGCCCAAAATCATGGGCGAGCAATGGGGTGGTGGCAAAACAGTCCGATAGTGTCGTGGTGTGAGTATCTTCTGCTAGCTTTGCTAGCGACGATCTTTACCCCATCTCAATCGCTAATGTGCTTAGTCGGAACCTAAGAGGTCACAGAATATGTACTTTCACTGGTCACGCCTAAGTATACTTGGTAAAGTTAATAAATAACGACAAGTAGCGACTTGTATTGCTTCATTTAAATTTAGACAGGAGAACCGTTTTGAAAAGGCTGATTTCAATTTTCACCGTAGCGATCGCACTATTTACCATCGCATTTAGTAGCCCAGCATTCGCGGCTGAAGTAGCTAGTGGCGGCAAAATATTTAGTGCTAACTGTGCGGCTTGTCATGCTGGTGGCAACAATGTCATCATGGCAAAAAAGAATCTCAAGAAAGCAGCTTTGGCAGAATATGGGATGAACTCCATCGCCGCGATTACTACCCAAGTCACCAATGGTAAGAATGCGATGCCAGCATTCGGTGGTAGACTCAGTGCCGCTCAGATTGAAGATGTTGCTACTTATGTTTTGGCTCAAGCTGAAAAAGGTTGGTAAGTTAACAGTTGACAGTTGACAGTTGACAGTTGACAGTTGACAGTTGCATCCTGGCTGGTAATTGTGGAGGGTCGATCGAGAAACTGCTGATAAAGTTATTCCCGATCCCGATCTTCGATCGCCAGCCATTATGCTATTTAATATGTAGATCGAGGTTAACAGCGCAAAGCATCTCATCACTATCTCTGGCTCCAAAGCCTAAAGCCTAAAACCTAAAGCCTTCCCCATGCTAGATATTAATCAGGTTGCAAAACAATTACCTGGGATCGGTCAACATTTGGTACGTGAGACTGCGGCAAATCAGCAGCGGTTACAACTAGCCACAGCTTCTCTCCAGCAAGCGATCGACAGACAAGCAGAGCTAGCTGCGATCCAGCAACAGTGGCACAATCGGCTGTTTTTCAACACATCTATTCCCGTCGAACCCCTCGACACGCGGATCGATATTGCTGCTCCCCCACCCCAACAAACTGTATTGGCTACAGATGGCTCCCAAATCGCTCCCAGTCATCATGAAATTGCTTATTGCTACTTGATTAACATCGGTAGAGTGATGATTCATTACGGACAAAATTTGCATCCACTACTCGATAGCATTCCTGAAGTTTTTTATCAGCAAGAAGATCTGTATATTTCCCGTCAATGGGGAATTAGTACTGAAGAATGGTTGGGTTATCGACGGGCAGTTTCCGAGGCAACAGTTCTGGCAGAATTGGGCTGTAACTGGGTTAATCCACCGTTTGGGTTTGACGGGGTAGACCGAAAATCGATCGCGTCCTCGCCTCGTGTACCCACCTTAGCGATGGTCGATGGTTCTCTAGTCTATTGGTTTCTCGAACAATTACCGACAGAGGCGCGCGAACGAATTCTCAATCCGATTTTAGCCGCATGGGAAGATCTGCGCCAAGCCGGAATTCCGATCGTCGGTTATCTGAGTTCTTCTCGGAGTATTGACAATCTCAATCTCCTGCGGTTATTAACCTGTCCCCACGATACACCCGACTGTCCGACACACTGTGCAGATGCAGCCAAACTTCCCTGTCAGCAGTTTGAAGGGGTGCGAGATACAACATTGTGGAATACTCAATTATCACCAGGACAACGTAGTTGTTGGTGGCAGAGTACCGCCAAGATTTTGGACTGGTATGATGACTCTCACAAGGTGTATTTTTGCTATCTCCATGTAGGCACAGAAATCGCTCGTGTCGAAGTTCCCGCCTGGGTAGCACAGGATGAAAAGCTCTCAAGTACAGCGTTGAGTCTCATCATCGCCCAAGTAAATAAAGGCTTTGGCTATCCCGTCGCCTTAGCAGAAGCTCACAATCAAGCAGTAGTCAGAGGTGCCGATCGATCGAGCTTTTTCGCCCTCCTAGAACAAGAACTAGTCAAAACAGGTATCAAAAACGTCGGTACATCCTACAAAGAAACCAGAAAACGCGGCAGTGTGGCTTAGGCTTTAGGTTTTAGGGGGTTTCAACTCCAAAAAGGACAACCATTCACCATTCACACTTCGGCTACGCATTGCCAAGGGCAAGGCTAACGCCAACAGTGCAAGCCATCCACCATCTTACTTTTTCTTAGAAATTTGACGCTGAAGACTAGCAAGCAGCTTGGGTTTGAGAGACTCAAACTCCTCCTTGAGCGATCGCTTACTTTCCTTAATTTGACTGGGTGTAGCAGAGCTATTTTGACTCTCTGACAACCATTCCTTCAGCAGTTGAACTTTCCTACTGGGAATTTCGCCATCGATCGTCCAAACACAATGTTCATCGCCTTCAAGCGAAAATAATACTAGTCGATAGCTGCTCGTCTGGGTGAGGATTTGGAGTATTTTTTCACCGAGCGGTTTTTTGAGATCTAGGTAGCAAGGCAACATCCGGTGCTGCTGCTCATTTTGATATAGCGTTGTCAGCCACAGGAGCATCGGATGGGGGGAACCGACAAAGAGAAACTGAGAATGCGGTTTATTATGCTTGTATTTGTCAATATCAGCCCCAGCCAGCATGATCCACATGGTGACTAATTCGGTATTTTCATACTGGATCAGTTGCGGAAAGACGATTTCAGCTCTAGGCTTGTCTTTTGGCCATGTACTTCGACGACAGATATCTTCAGCAGTAGGTGGTGTGTGCTGGTGCGCTCCAGATTCTCTACCGTTATCGTGGGCGGTACCAGAGGATAATCCTCGCACTAAGGTTTGCTCGATTTGTTCGAGACTTTTGAGGATCTCAGTTACGCTGGATGGACGTTGCTGGGCGGTTTTTGCCATACATTGATTGACAACATCGATCAATCCCTGTGGCAAGTCTAGTTTAGCCCGAACTTCGCTAAACAATTTGGGTGTTTGATAATGATGAGACTGAAACCAACCTTCAAATGAACTAGCTTTGGGCTTGAGCGGAAGTTCGCCTGTGAGCATTTGGAACATCATAATTCCCAAGCTGTAGATGTCCGCGCGATTGTCGAGCGTTTTGCCATCCATCTGTTCGGGCGAACAGTATGCAGGTGTCCCCATAAATCCAGTTGGGGATTCATCGGATTTGAGTAAAGCGATGCCAAAATCTAGCACCTTAACTAGTTCGCCGAGGGTGGCATCTTTGACGACGATAATGTTGCTGGGCTTGATGTCGCGGTGGACGACTTGGGTAACATTGCCATCGATTTCAATCCCATCATGAGCGCATTGTAACCCCAGACAAATCTGCCGCATGAAGCTAAAAAACTTAGGTAGTGGCATGGGTTTATTTTGCATCACATCTTTGAGACTAGATCCTTTGAGGTATTCCATCACATAGAAGGGCATTTCCTCATCATCGACACCATAGTCTCGCACTTTGACAATATGGATACTTTGCTCCCCCAACAGGGCACTGATTGTTGCTTCGCGCATAAATCGATCCCGCACCCGTTGGGTCATTTTCGATCGCGACAAAAATTTGACCGCTACAATTACGCCCCCCAGGAGTGTATCTTTAGCTTGGTACACTTGTCCCATCGAGCCTTTCCCCGCGATCTCTAATAGTTGATAGCGTTGAACCAGTAAGCGACCATAATATTCATCTCTCACGCGATCGATGCCTCCCTGCCGCTCGATAATGAGATGGGCAACCAATTAATCATACCGATCGACTTACTAGATAGTGGAGAATTTGACGCTCTTATTTCAAATATACCCAATTCATTGCACATGATGGACATCGCCCAACAGCACTGCGCGTTTTGCGCCAGTAGCTGTCGGTAAGTTGCCAGGAATTTGGTGATGTCGCCAGTAGGCTAAGACAGCAAAAGCGATCGCTTCTTTATAGTCTCCATTTACTCCCGCATCATCAGTAGTGCCGATCTCCATGCTGGGGAGGTGCTGCTGGAGACGTTCCCGCAGATAGAGGTTGCGGCTACCCCCGCCACACAGCAATACTCGCTCTGGTAGTTGTGGCAAAAATCGGCGGTAACTATCAGCGATACTACTAGCAGTCAGATCCGTCAGAGTAGCCAAC
>JAJAZF010000215.1 GCA_026785875.1 Chamaesiphon sp.
CCATTCTGGTATTGTCTCTGCTTCACTAATCGCCATAATCCCCGATCCTGGTAGCTCGATTTCTCCAGGTAGGTTGCTAGTTTGACCGATTAAGACCATTGCCTGAGTGCGTCGCCATCCAGCTAGAGCTAGAGCCGCGATCGATCGTACCTGATGAGGTTGGGCATCGAGATGGAGCAACACCGACTGACACAAGCTTCCGAACGCGGGTAATTCGACCATTTCGGCTAAACCACCCAATTCCTCCGCACTGATGAGCAACTCATCATACAAATTCTGGGAATCTTGACTATTGACAGATACTTCTAATTGTGATAAGCAACGCTCTACTTCTGACTCAAATAGAAAAGTGAGAATATCCTCTCCTGATTCCGAGGCTAACATATTGGCTTCATCTTCAGGATTGAACTCGCCCAATCGCGATCGCAACTGGGCAAAGAGTGGATTCACCTGAGTATCCAACCAGGCATCATCGGCATCTCTACCTTGACGATTGAGCGCGACAATCTGCCGTAATTTGTCGATCGTCCCTAATAGCAATTGCTCGACGTGACTGTCGGGGGCGGCAGATTTGCCATACTGGATAATCTTGAAATAATCCTCTAGATGGTGTCCTAAACTAGCCAGGGTGGTGTATCCCATCATTCCTGCGCCACCTTTGATCGAGTGCGCCGCGCGGAGGAGCGCGTCCAACTGCTTGGCTGTCACTTTACCAGTACCCAGTCCCAGCAGTCCTGATTCGAGCGTATCTAAATAATCTGTCGCTTCGTCCAAAAACTGGAGTTTGACTTGTTGTTCTTGATCTGAGGTAATCATCAGGGGATGGTGGCTGGTGGATGGTGGCTAGTGGTTAGTGGTTAGTGGCTGGTGGATAGTGGTTGGTGGTTAGTGGTTAGTGGTTAGTGGATGGTGGTTAGTGGTTAGTGGCTGGTGGATAGTGGCTGGTGGTTAGTGGATAGTGGCTGGTGGATAGTGGTTAGTGGCTAGTGGTTGGAGGGTTGAGGGTTTGGCACGTAAGCGTTTTCCTGTTCACCATTCACCATTCACCATTCACCATTCACTAATTCAGATCGGCTTTAACTTTAAACTTACCTACCGAAGCTTGGAGTGCTTGGGCGATGGTGACAGTTTGTTGGAGAGATGTGGATACTTGCTTGGAAGAGTCGGAAGTTTGTTCGGAGATCAGCGCGACGGCTGCCATATCGACTTTTACCGCTTGGGAAGTTTCTACTTGATCGATTGTAGCTGTGGCGATCGATTGCAAGAAGACATCCATTTGATTGGATAGGGCGATAATCTGTTTCAAGCTGGTTTTGGTTTGTTCGACGGATTGGGTACCTTCGACTACCTGAGTAGTACTGAGTTCCATTGCTTGAGCTACTGCGCTGGTTTCTCGTTGAATGGTTTCGACGATTTTTTCGATCTCTTTAGTTGCTGCTGCTGATTGCGCGGCTAGTTCGCCGACTTCCTCGGCAACTACCGCAAAGCCGCGTCCTTCCTCACCTGCACGCGCTGCCTCGATACTAGCGTTAATCGCCAGTAGGTTGGTTTGGAGGGCGATTTGGTCGATCAGTCCGGTAACTTTGGAAATCTGTTGGGAGGACTCACCCAAGCGTTTGACTTTCTTGGCAGTTTCCGAGAGGGTTTCCCGCAGTTGTTGAATACTCTGCACGGTACGTTCCATGGCTTGACCGCCAACTTCGGCGGTGGAGGCGGCGGATGTTGCCACAGTTGCCGCTTGACGGGCATCTGCTGCCACCGATTGGATCGAAGTGGTAACTTTTTCGATTTTTGCTAAAGTCTGTTGGATTTGGTCTGCTTGCTTGGTAGCAGCGGTAGTTAGCAGCCGCACTTCGGATTCGTTTTCACCGACTGAGCCGTTGACTTGGATCGCGGCTGTTTTTACGGTGGTAACGATGTCGCGGAGACTTTCGATAATGGCGTTAAAGAAGTCACCGACAATCGCGATTTCCCCCTCACTGATTTCCGATCGAACTGTCAAGTCACCATCGGAAGCTCCTTCAATTTCCGTCAACAACCGGAGCAATTCTGTCTGGCGACTTTCGTTTTCTGTTCGGGCTGTCTCCGCCCGTTGGCGAGATTGTTCGGCTTCATACTGACTCCGTTCTGTGGCTGCAAAACCACCCAAGCACGAGCCAAGTGGAATCGCAAAATCTGTCAGGTAATCAGTCTCCCACTCTTCCCACTGATGGAGGTTGGCGCAGTGATGAGCTACGATCAGTCCCAGCAGGTTATTACCTTGCAGGATGGGTACGACTAGATTGGATTTGACTTGGAGTCTAGTGAGTAATTGTTTGTGGTCGGAGTGATAATTACTTGCCATCACATCATTGTTGGTAACAGCCTGCCCCTGGCTATACATGTCCATCAATTCCTGGGGAATATAAGCATCTTCAATCCGATCGTCCAAGGCATTGATAAATCTTGGTAGAACTGCTTCCCCAACAATCTGACCGCCATTATTTGGATAGAAGCGATAGATCGCTAGTCTATCTGCTGCAAGTTTTGCCCGTCCCTCTTCGAGCAGGTAAGCTAGTGGTGTTGCCATCTCTTGGCTGGTTTGGGCGCGGGAGATGGTCGCTAGCAACTGTTCGCGGACTGCCTTATCTCTCTGTCTGGTGGCTTCGAGTTGTCCGCGTTCGGAGATGACAAATCCACTCAAAGAAACACCGATCTGTTCGGCAAATTTAGTTAGATAGATGCTTTCCCACTCTTGCCAAGCATGAGTATGTTGACAATGGTGCGCGACTAATAGTCCCAATAAGTTACCATTTTGGACGATCGGGACGACTAAATTCGCTTTGATATTTAGTCGGACTAATAAGCTTTTGTGAGCGGGATGGTAATTGCTATCGATAATATTATCGTTAGCAATTACTCGTCCTTGGGTATATGCCGCTAGCAACTCTTCAGGAATACAGGGGTCATTAACTTGTTCTTCGAGCGCACTACTACCACCAGAGCCGAATGATTCCCCCGCAACATAGCCGCGATTGTCTGCCATAAAGCGATAGACCACCAATCGATCGGCTTTGAGGATTTCTCGGGCTTCGATGAGGATTTGAGATAGTGGTGAGACTAGATCCGCACCTATACGGGCGCGGGAAATTTCTGCATACAATTCCGTCCGCTTGGTCTGTTCGGATTGGGCGATCAATAGTCCTTGAATTTGATTTACCATCAGGTTGATGTTGCTACCCAGTTGCCCAATTTCATCGGTACTGGTAACTTCTACTCGACTGTTGAGATCTCCTTGACCGATTTTTTCGACTACTTGAGCGGCATCGGCGATCGGTTGGGTGGATCGATCGGCAAAGAATGTGGCTAATGCTACTGTAAATAAAGCAGTTAAACCCGCCCCAGCCAAGATCGTCAGCAATAGTCCACTCAACGTTTTATTAGCAGCATCTTCATCGATCGAGGCTACTGCTACCCACGGTAATTGCTGCATCCCCTCAATTTTCCCAAACGGAACAGCACTGAGCAGTTCGATGTCCTTACCAGTTAGATTAGCTTGAGTATTTACGGTTGGTGTCTTATTTTCGTGTGAGATTAGTCTCCCTTTCTCCCGTGCAGCAATCAGATCTGCATCTTCTGGCTTGCCTGTATACTCGCCATTGGAACTGATAAATACTATGTTGTTGCGGCGATCGAGAATATGGTAGTCTTGGCTCTTACTTGCCAAACTTTTTAGTGGTGCTTCCAATCGCTCGACAGGTGCTCTCGTCTGCATTACCCCGATCGTTTGACCAGTAGCTAGATCTTTGATCGGCGCGGCAAAGTGAATCACTATTTTGCCGCTACTTTTAGATACCTCCGACTCAGAAATCACAGTTTTACCTGTTTTTAGAACCTCTTGAAAATACTTGCGATCGACATGATTAGTTAATTTATCTCCCTTACTTTGGACGAGTAGATTACCTTTGAGATCGAAAGCGGCGATACTATCGTACACCTGATAACTATTAACATATTGGTCGAACAGCTTAACTTTAGATTCTAATGAAGTATTTGCAGCTAGTTTAGCATCAGTGAAAACTGGTTGTGCTGCTAGCGTTTCTACATTACTATTCCGCTCGAAGATAAAGCGATTAAATTTGTCAGCAATCTGCTCGGCTCGATTTTTTTGGTCTTGGTTTGTCTGTGCTCTCAGTGCATTATCGATCTGGACATAGCTAAGTGTCCCAATTGCCGCGATCGGTGCCAGTCCTAAAATGGTCGCAAGTAGTGTTACTTTAGTTTTGAGGCTTAACTGATTCCACTTGGATGTTTTAGCTGAACCAATTGCTAGTTCGGCTTGTTGGCGGAGCCTTTCTGCTGGAGTGTCGAGACGTAAGGATTCAGTTAGTTCGTTAGATTGACTCATGAGTAATCGATGTGGTTTAATATAGTTAATTAATTGTTAATTTTTAAAGATTAATCTTAATTTTTAAATACTAATTATTAGTTGTTTAGTACTTAATATTCTTTTAATCTGTCAATACTTTATTCTGAATAATTGCCTCAGGATCTAATACTAATACTAGTTCTCGTTCCTGTAAGATCCAGCCACGTAAATAGGGGGTAAAAGCTGGATTGAAACTACCGATCGGCGATTGGATCTGTTCTGGGGCAAACCGGACTACTCCCTGGATCGATCGAACTGCCACAGCCAGAGGTATTTGGTTGACTTTGAGCAGGGCAATATCATAACTATGAGCGTGTCTATCGATCGGTTCTAAACCCAAAATTTCCGGCAGATCGACCAGCCACAGTAGAGTATTCCGACGATTGAATAAGCCCAATACTGGCGATGGAAGATTGGGAATCACCGACACCCTCCCCGCTGGTAAAACGATCGCTTCTTGAGTTTGTAGCATAGGGACTACGGCACTAGTCTGGCTGTCAAGTTGAAATCGCAAAAACATCTCACCAGTAGTTCTGGTCGATCGTCGTTTGGGTAATGTGGTGCTACTCATTGAAGGAATAGGGATGAGGGATATGGTGTAGGGATTGAGGATGAGAGTGTTTTCTACCAAACCTATGGACGATCTTCTAGCTACTGGTGCATAGTTTTAGTTGCCTAATCCATCATCTAGTTTGAAGATCGTTGGACATTCTCAAGTATTAATTAAAAACAGATTTAACCGCATTAATAATATCTGCTTGAGAATAAGGTTTGGTGATATAGACATCCACACCCTGTTTCTTCCCCCATAACTTATCCAAATCTTGACCGCGAGATGTACAGGCAATCACCGGAATTTTTTCAGTATCGGGATTTTTTTTCAAGGTGCGACAAAATTCAAACCCGTTCATTCCCTCCATGACGACATCAGTGATCACGACATCAGGCTTTTCTTTGGTAACTAGATTTAGCCCATCTTTGGCATTATTAGCAGAAACAACTTGATACCCATTATCTTTGAGATAAAGAGTCATCAACTGCATTTCCGAGGGGGTATCTTCAACAACTAAAATTTTGACCATTTGCTCAATTTTCCTTTAAATATAGAGCTAGATTTAGACTGATGTTGCACCAAGCAGTCGCTACTGATGCAAAAACTTAACCTGATGTGTTTTGGTAGTGCTAGATGCACAAACCGCAGCAACTATCAACTGCTCGCACCGAAGCCCCGCGAAGTATCAACTGATTTATTGATGCTCCGCCATCAAATATCTAGATACCATTTCGATTAGTCCTGCTTGAGTAAAAGGTTTAGTCATATAATCATTCGAGCCAGCCATTTTGGCTTTAGCCCGATCGATAATGCCAGTATTCCCAGTTACCATCACAATTGGCGTTTTTTTAAACGCTGGGTGTTTTCGCAACATCGAACAGAGCTTATAACCATCGATCGTCGGCATCCCCACATCCAATAAAATGATGTCAGGATTGATCCGAATGATCTTCATTAATGCTGTCCCCGAATCGACGATCGGAAACACCTTAAAACTATCACCATCTAAAAAGCGATTGATTTCCCGTAAGATTGTCGGACTATCATCGACACAAGCAATTTTGTATGTGGCTTGTTCGATTAAGTCTCCAGTTGACGGGCTTAGAGCACCTGTTTTTTCGCTCACAGCCGCAAGTGTCGCGGATACTGACTGCTCCTTGTCATTAAAGCGATCGCCATCTGTCTCAGAGGCATAGAGCTGATGCAATCGATCGAAAGGTGGCTGGGGCGGACGCAAGCCCACAATCCGATTATTAATCAACCGATGTAGGTTATTAGCAACTGTTAATTCATCTTGCTTGAGTAACAAAGATAATTGACGAAAGCTAAACCCAATCAAGATCTTACTCAACTTTGCCTTGACATCTGGCGTGAGCAGTGGATGCTCGATATTCATCAGATATGGGCGTTGATAAGGTGACTGGATCGCTGGTTGCAACGCTTGCCAAGCCTGTAACTCGGTTTGACATTCCTTGGTAACAAACAAAAAATTGCCACTCCACCAAATCGGAAAGGAAGTCTCCCGTGCGATTAATTCGCTAGTCCCTGAAGTCAGCAATAGATATGATTGCAGCACCTCCTTGGTAATGCTCTTGACTAATGTACCCGCAGTTTGCTCGGTGATATGTCCCTGCGCGATTAACCAGCGAATTGCTTGGTAATCCAGACTGGGATAAGTCGCTTCCAAACTAGCCTCTTTGAGCTGTTCTCGCAAATCGGTATACACTTGATTGGCGAGGATAACTGGGCTGATTCGGCGCAGGTGTTGTTCCAGACGCTCGATCGGTTCGAGCGAGTGATTGGCATAAAATAGCTTACCTTCATAAAAGTACAGCAGCCATACAATGTCATTGGCAACAATCCGCAAACAACCTTTAGCTTGGGAAGCAGCTAACTGTTCTAATAACTTGATGGGGTGTAATGTTCTTTCGGTATCAGCAACGCTGCTAGAACCCTGATTCATGGCTCAAACTCATAGCTTAGTGGACTCGACTTACAAAGTTACAAAAATCTTGAAAATGGTGGTAGATTCGCAAGGGTTGGCAATTGGCAATTTGGATATGTCTTCTTTATCTTTCCCCACTTAGATCTCAAAATTGACACTTGAGGGCAGGAAGCCGGATTTTAGCTAGCGGCGTTACTGTTAATAACTACCAGCGACTAATTAGTAACTTCTCGATCCAAAAGTGGAACTATAGATGGTAGTATCGATCGACAAAGTACTTATGGCTATTTATTCCCCATTGCGATCGCGGCGATTGGCGGCGAAGCAAACTGAGGCAACCCAACGGCTGATTACCTTCAAGCTATGTCAAGAAACTTTTGCAGTTAAGTTGGCAAGCGTTCACAAAGTGACAACACTCGATCGACTATATGGAGATCCCAGTGGTACAGGTGTAAGTTTGACTACTTATCAAGATCGAGAATTGGTAGTCATTGATGTGGGACATCGCATCTTTGGTAAGACACAGCAGTTATTACCGCCTCAGGCAAAAAGTCTTGACGCGCCTGAGTCCCATCTCAATCCACTCGTGAGATTTTTATTAATTCTTCAGCCCGAACCAAATCGTCTCGTCGGACTACCCATAGACTCTCCACCGAGCATTCAATCGATTCAAATTTCGGCATTTCAACCGCTACCAGATATCTATCGCCAGCATGGTAATATTCATTGTGTCAGTTCACTATCGATCGAATTGCGCGATCGACCATCGATCTTTTTACTAGATGTTGACTCACTAGTCTAAGCTGAGGCAAAAGTGTTGCCCAATTGCGCGATGAGGGCACGCAGACTAACGAATCGATCTGTACAAAAATCTTACTTATGTAACATTTTCAAAGATAGTAAATCCTCACTAGCTAGCTGTAGCTAGCTGTTTCTACACGCTTGTCGCCGCTTAAAATGTGATTACCAACATGATTACAATCTGGAGTTTAGACTAAAAAAGAGAGAAGGGCGGCCAAAGGAGAACTTCAGCCACCGTTCAGGAGAGAATGAGGGTGAAAAAGAAACCTATCCGCTCCATACATGAACAGTGAACGATTAAAGGAATTTCGTCAAGCAGCA
>JAJAZF010000216.1 GCA_026785875.1 Chamaesiphon sp.
AGCTTGCGATCGAATGTCACATCCTCCAGATCCAACAGCAGCGAAATTTCATCACTCTGAGTGTAGCCATAAACCACCTTAAAGCCCGATTGCATCAAGTGTTGGAGTGTAGCAACCATGTGGTCGCGAAACACTGGATCGAAGGGTGCTTCAAATTTAAATACCTCTTTAGTTAGGCGAGTAAAGCTGCGCCCATCGACTCTAGCTACCATGAATATTCCAGGTAAAACGTAGAGATCGTTGGTGGTTTCAAATACCCGCATTTGCGTATCTAATTCATCAAACTTCATCCGACCATTTCTCCACTGCGAATTGCATTTCTGGTAATAATTTTACGTAATATAGCTCGTCGAAGCCTTCAGCATAATTAGGTAACTCTAGTCTTTTGGCTGTACCACCAATTCCTTTGTCGGGAATCTGTTGAGCTAGCGGACGCTGTTTATTTCTGGCGATCGCATCTCGGATTCGCGATTCAAAATAGTAACCGACAATCTTAAATTTGTGCTGTTTAGCTGGCTCTATATATCGAGATCGATCTAGTTTTGTCGGATTGGTATTGTCGATAACTAAAAGCTGTTGAATATCTAAGCACGTCTCAAACATTCGCTGTTCACGATGTCTAGTTTTGAGCATATCTAAATTTATCCGCACATGAGTTAGTCCAAATTTGTGATGATAAAAAGTGGATTTGCCACAGGCTTGAATACCGATAAATATTATTGCTTGCATTCTATCTCTAGCTTATCTTGGTGCTTTTTTCCAACCATTAGCAATCGCTTCTGACTCCGTGCAAAACCATTTCTCTCCTTTTTCAGGAGAAATTATTGTTATTTCATAATCTTCCATCCCTGGAAGATGATATAGCTTTTTATCGTTGTTCCAAGATATATTGCCTTTGATATTACAACTTAGCTTAGAGGTTATATCTTGTGAAGGAAGACGATTGGAAAATAGGGCAATGCCACCTACAACTATCATCGGGATTAATGCTTTCATACCATATTTCTATTATCGGTAGATCTAGTATGCCCAGATCGCGATCGAAAGATATCTTCCATAAAAATATGGTAAAGGCAATTCATGGAATGCCTTTACCATAAATATTGATACTTGGCGATAATTATGTACCAGCGATCGATCGATTATCTCTCCACTCATAGGCGGCGGCGGTACGGTCGCGATCGATCTTGAGGATCAGTAAGCCCAGGGGTGGAATACAGATATCTAGCGAATATTTGCGGTTGTGACTCGACCATTCATCAGCCCATTTACCGCCGAGGTTGCCCATATTACTCCCGCCATATTTCCGTGCGTCGCTGTTAAATAACTCGCGATAGAAACCGTGTTCGGGTACGCCAACCCGATAGTGAGAATGGGGCTGAGGCGTGAAATTGCAGATGACTACTACACACTCATCGGTGTTTTTGTCACGGCGGACAAAAGACACCACACTATGACGAGTATCTGTACAGTCGATCCACTCAAATCCAGCCTCCTCAAAGTCTTGAGTATAGAGCGCGGGTTCGTGACGGTAGACATAATTGAGATCCGTCATGAATTGACTCATCTGTTGGTGCGGGGGATGTTGCAATAGTCGCCATTCCAGATCCGACCAGACATTCCACTCGCTCCATTGGGCAAACTCCATCCCCATGAATAGAGTTTTCTTGCCAGGGTGGCTAAACATATAGGCATAGAGACAACGCATATTTGCGAGTTTCTGCCATTCATCCCCAGGCATTTTGCCGATGATATTTTTCTTACCGTGGACGACCTCATCGTGAGATAGGGCGAGCATGAAGTTTTCGGTATGGTTGTACCACATACTGAAAGTAAGATTATTCTGGTGAAACTGGCGGAACCAGGGGTCCATCGCAAAATAATCGAGCATATCGTGCATCCAACCCATGTTCCATTTGAGGTTGAAGCCCAAACCACCAAGATAAGTGGGTGCAGATACCATCGGCCAAGAAGTGGATTCTTCGGCGATCGATAATGCACCTGGAAAATAACTGAAAATTAGATGATTTGTTTGACGCAAAAAGTCGGCAGCTTCAATATTTTCCCTGCCGCCGTACTCATTTGTCACCCATTCCCCCTCTTCCCGACAATAATCTAGATACAGCATCGAACTGACTGCATCAACCCGAATCCCGTCGATGTGGTATTTATCAAACCAAAATAAGGCATTAGCATAGAGGAAATTTCTGACCTCATTGCGCCCATAATTAAAGATTAAGGTTCCCCATTCCTTGTGTTCGCCTCGGCGCGGATCTTCATGTTCGTAAAGATGAGTGCCATCAAAGAAGGGTAAACCATGCCCATCTCTAGGAAAATGCCCAGGTACCCAATCGAGTAGTACGCCGATATTTTCTTGGTGACAGCGATCGACAAAATACATAAAATCTGCTGGGGAACCATGTCGCGATGTCGGCGCATAGTAGCCTGTTACCTGATAGCCCCAAGAACCATCAAATGGATGCTCGGAGATCGGTAATAGTTCGATGTGTGTGAACCCTAAATTTTGGACATAGGGAATTAATTTGTCGGCTAATTCTCGATAGGTGAGAAACCGTGCACCTGGATTGTAGTCAGAAACCGTGACAACGGGCGAGGTGGTGCCGTCGGGTAATTGGGCTGGTTCGCTGGCTGCTGCATGTAACCAAGAACCCAGATGACACTCGTAGACAGATATCGGCTGACTCAGTGTATCTGTATGACGGCGACGATCGATCCAATCATCATCTTGCCACTGATGGATGCTCAGATCGGCGACGATTGAGGCAGTTTTGGGACGTGCTTCTTGATAAAATCCGTAAGGGTCGGTTTTCTCATAAGGATCGCCAGCTTGATTTTTGATTTCATACTTATAAGATGTGCCGACAGTGAGTTCGGGAATAAATAACTCCCAAATTCCATTCTCCCGCCTTGCCATCTGGTGCTTGCGCCCATCCCAGTTGTTGAAATCCCCAATTACCGAAGTATTCCGCGCATTTGGTGCCCAAACGGCAAAATAGATCCCCTTAATCCCTTCAATCTCGATCGGGTGTGCGCCCAATTTTTCATAAATTCGATGGTGATTGCCCTCGGAAAATAAATGAATATCAAAGTTACTAATCAGGGGAGAAGTAAAGGCATACGGATCGTAAATCACCCGCTCATGCCCACCTTCAACAATCTTGAGTTGGTAGTTACTCAATTCGGGTAGATCGATCGTGCAACTAAAAAAGTGCGGATGATGTACCGAGTGCATCGGATATTCTTGCCGTGCTGTGGGCAGCACCACCGCAATCGACTCGGCATTGGGAACGTAGCTACGCACTACCCAAACTTTTCGCCCATTTTCCTCAACTTGATGAGGGCCTAAAATCTCAAAGGGACTGGGATGTTGATTTCCCACAATCTGGTCGATCTGTTCTGAGGCAAGATTCATGAATATTAACCCAGGTTAAAGCAAAAAAGCTGATTAAATTATTGATAATTAAACGAACTGACTACCAGTACCAAATGATAGATTTTTATACTGTTATTTTACAGATTTAAGTTCCGAAGTCTTGGCTGCTCGCTGACTCAACAGCCAATAAACTGCCATCATTGTAGCTGATCGGGGGATCGGGGCTAGGGAAATTTTACAGCTTGCACTAAGTGAAGCCTAAGTGTTGAAAGCGTTGTGGCGATCTGGGATTTAAATCCCTGATTTTTGGTAAAAAACAACGCCAACAAGATCTCAAATCAGCAATGCCAGGAAAATTAGAGCTAAATTACTATACTCACATCTTGCACCAATACAGAAAGACTAGTAAAAGCAGGGATGTGAGGGTACCCACAAGGGGCACCCCTACAGGTTAATTATGTCGGGGTGCCCCTTGTGGGTACCCTAGGGTTGTCGCAGTGATAATAACTCTGTATTGGTGCAAGATGTGAGCAGATAAACTTGGGCGTTCAGGGATTAATCGATCGCGTTTGCCATTCCCCATCCAGCAACTCATACAAATAGCAACTCTGCGGTTCGCCTCGCAACTCCAAATGCGTGACAGCTACAGCTTCGAGCAACAATAAACAAAAAGTATCTAACGGCTGATTTGGATCGGGCTGGGGTGGATTCAATGCTGCTGGATCTGCACTCCTATCGGCTCCAGGAGTCTCCCAAGCAAACTGAACGCGCCCAGCATCAGACATCTGCTGCCATGCCTCTTGACGAGCCTTGTGGTGGCTGGTGGTGGTATCTGCGGCGATTAGTGTCAGTGTTCCACTCAGCCGAAACTGCTCCCGCGTCTTGGGAAAATACCAACATACTTCCGCCCAGTCTGAAGCACCTGCTAGTAAATTTATGGCTTTTGTCGATCGAATATCCGTCACGAATTTGAGCTGACTCACGGGATCTAGCCAGCCGCGAAATACCATCGTCCGATTTTCAGGACGGTGGCTAGCATCCACTGTCGCCAGTTGAACATAGCGGGCATAAGCTAGACTGCGGTTGCGATGTAACGCCCGTGCGATCGGAGATCGCCAAGGTGGGAGAGGATGATTCACAGTTGGTAGTTAGATTCGATCGAGAGTGAGTATTTAGTTCGGAAATTGGGATTAATTAAGATTAACTAGGACTTACGTACTTAGCCGATAGGTTTGCAAACTTATTTTAATCGTAGATCCGCCATTAGACGGCGATCGAAGCTCTGGAAGTAACGTATATCAATGGTTTTGACAACGTTGATTTATCTTGCGTACATGCTTTATATTACTAATTCTGTTCAAAATTTAGCATAGCTCACTCATGGTTAGAGAACTTAACCGAGTTCGTCACGGATCTGGATCGAATGAGGAGAATTCACTCCCAACTCAGCCACAATTGGACTTTCCAGCCAGCGCACCTACGGCAAATCCTGTCTTCTTCAGAACTTATAGTCGCTTCACCGCCAGCGGCCGCGAGACATGGCAACAAGTCTGCACCCGCACCCTCAAAGGTCTGGTCAAGTTGGGAAAATTAACCGACGCAGAGGCTGATATCATCGATCGGATGCAACGTCAGGTAAAGGCGATGCCTTCGGGACGTTGGTTGTGGGTAGGTGGTAGCGAATGGCTAGAACAACCCCAAAATTTCTCTGGTGCATATAATTGTACTAGCACTAATGTCTGTGACTGGGCGGCTTTTGCCCTGATGATGGATTTGGCGATGATGGGTTGCGGTACGGGGGCGATCTTGGAACCCGATCTGATTGGCAATTTACCAGTTATTAAAAATCAATTAAACGTTGCAATTATTAGTGAAATTGGGAAGATTCCGATCGCGAGTCGTCAGGAATTAAGTAGTGTTGAAATTGCCGGAGACAGAGCCACAATTAAGGTGGGTGATAGTCGTCAAGGTTGGGTAAATTCCTACAAGATTTTACTAGAATTGTCTAGTGACGATCGCTTCAATGGTGAAGTACAAGTCTCGATCGATCTGAGCAACGTTCGTCCCGCTGGCGAACCACTCAAAGGCTTCGGCGGCGTAGCAAATCCCGTCAGACTGCTAGAACTATACAAACGCTGTGGTGCTATCTTAAATAAAGCGATCGGCAGACAATTAAACTCAGTAGAATGTTGTCTATTAATTGATGAAGCAGCAGTAACTATTGTTGCTGGCAACATCAGAAGGTCAGCCGGAATGCGGCAATTTAATTCAGATGATATACTAGGTGCTACTGCGAAGGATAATCTATGGCAACAGGACGAAAACGGTAACTGGAGAATCGACCCAGAACGTGATGCTCTACGGATGAGTAATCATACCAGAGTTTTCCATCACAAACCTACTCTAGAAGAGTGTGTTGCCGCAGTTCAGAAGCAATACTATTCAGGTGAAGGTGCAATTCAATGGGCTGGTGAAGCTGTCGCTCGATCGAATGCAGATTTATTGACAACACCAGTATTAAAAGCTGATTTTCTGAAAGTTTATGAAGAAGGAACAGCAAAAGAATGGTTCCAAAATAATCATCCTAATTTAGATAAAAAAGAGATCGATCATCGATTATCTCGGTTTGGACTAAATCCATGTGTAACTGCTGATACTTGGGTGCATACTGATTCAGGTGCTAGACAAGTACAAGACTTAATCGGTGTTCAGCATGGTACTTATATCAATGGTGAATTGTTTAGTACAACTAAAGATGGCTTTTTCTGTTCTGGTACAAAACCAGTAGTGAAATTGCAGACAAAAGAAGGCTACCAACTACGGTTGACAGCCAATCATCAAGTACTAAAAGTCACATCTCAAACTCAAAAGAGTCAATATACTCAATGGGTTGAAGCTGGCACATTAGCCCCAGGAGATCGAGTATTAATCCACAATCACCGCAATCTGGTGGCTTGGGATGGTTCAGGTACTGCTGAAACAGGTTGGTTGTTAGGTAGCCTCATCGGAGACGGTTGTTTTGCAACTCATGAAGCTAGCTATTCTGCTCAGGCTAAATTACGATTCTGGGGTGATACTCAGGTAGAAATGAAAGAGTACGCATTGCAATTAGTTAAATCTAATGTTGTTTGTGCAGATAGTCTCACGGGTCTTTATAATCAACATAATAAATACTATGAGATTAGTTCTGCTGGATTGAGAAAGCTGGCAGCAGAATACGATATCTGTCAAGGTCATAAAACTATCACGCCGCTCGTTGAATCAGCTAGTTATGATTTCTACTGCGGTTTCTTACGCGGTTTATTTGATGCCGATGGTAGTGTCCAAGGAACACAACAGAAAGGTATTAGTGTTCGGTTAGCTCAAAGTAACTTGAAGTTATTAGAAGCTGTTCAACGGATGCTACTGAGAATCGGAATCGCATCTACCATTTACCAAAATCGTCGCGATGCTGGGATGCGGATGCTACCTGATTCAAACCGTAAATTAGCAGAATACTATTGCCAAGCTCAACACGAATTAGTAATTACTAATGATAATTTAGCTACTTTTCAAAGCCTAGTTGGTTTTCAAGAGCCGCTGAAAGCCGAACGATTAGATATGTTACTTGCTGGCTATCAACGCAAACTCAATCGCGAACGTTTCACAGCAACTATATCAGCAGTTACTTCTGATGGCGAAGAAGTAGTTTATGATTGCACAGTTCCTGGCCCTGCTCGATTCGATGCAAATGGATTTGTCGCACACAATTGTGGAGAGATTTTAGGTACTAATTTCCACTGTGTTAGTGGTGATACGCTGCTAATTACTCGCGATCGTTTAGCTAAAATTGAAGATGTAATTGGTCAAGAAATTGAGATTTGGAATGGTAATAATTGGAGCAAAGTAACTCCTTTTCAAACTAATACCAACCAAAAGCTGTACCGCGTTCAATTTAGCGATGGTACATATTTAGATGCAACTGAATATCACCGTTTCTTTGTAAAAGATCGCTTTGGCAAAGAATACAAAGAAGTCTTAACTAAAGACTTGATGGATACTAGCCGTTATCAGCTTCACACTGAACCATTCCAAATTCAGTATGAAAGTGGCTCAGATATCGATTCAAGCTATGCCTATACTCTGGGTGTGGCAGTGGGCGATGGTACGGTTGACCAAAAGAATCGGGCTAAGATTCGGTTATATGAAGGAAAGTCAAATCTAGTTGTAACGGGTCGTAAATCACCAGAACGTAACTACGACTACTTACCTGCTTTTACTGACGTTACCGAATTAGATTTCTCCGCAGAGTTTCTCAAAGCACTAAAAACTAGTCCAGAAGCTTTAGATATTATTGCTAGCTGGAATCGTCAAGCAATTCTTCACTTTATTGCGGGGCTTGCTGATACTGATGGTTCTAATACTCAAAGTAATGGCATTCGGATTTATATCTCCGATCGCAATCGTGCATACCGTTGTCAATTACTATTGGCTAAATGTGGTATTCGTTGTTCTCTAAATCTAATGTCTCGTAAAGGTGCTGTCACTAATTATGGAGTCAGAAGTCAAGATCTGTATTATCTCCAAATTACTAACTGTGCTGAAATTCCTTGTCAGCGTCTAGATGTTAGCAAAAGTACCGAGCCAGTAGGTAAGGGTAAATGGCAAGTAATTCGCGGTGTGGAAGAACTACCTGGATTGCATGATACTTTCTGTTTTAATGAGCCAGAATTTCATAAAGGAGTATTTGGGGCTACCTTGGCGGGTAACTGCAACCTTGCAGAAATACATTTGAACCAAATCGATCCAAATAATCACAAAGAACAGCAAGAAGCGTTTACAGCTAGTGCATTATCAGTCGCGGCATTACTCAATCACAAATTCCAAGAACCACGCTATCAATATAGTCGGGAATTAGACCCAATCGTTGGCGTATCATTTACTGGTTTGTTTGACTTCTTCGTTCATGCCTTTGGCTCCGAATGGCTCCAATGGTGGGCTGAAGGTCGTCCGGCGACTGCGGCGGGGATTGCTTACAAGCAAAAAGAACATGAATATCTGAACACCTGGCGCGAAATTGTCGAAGCAACCGTATGGGAATATTGCGATCGACACAACATCAAGCGTCCCAATCGTTGCACCACAGTCCAACCATCAGGAACCAAATCTCTGCTGACTGGTGCCTCTCCTGGCTGGCACGCCCCCAAAGCGCAACGTTTCATCCGCCGGATCACATTCCGTAAGGATGACCCTGTAGCCCTAGCCTGTATCGATTACGGCTATAGTGTGATTCCATCCCAATCTGATAAAGATGAGCAGGGAAATCTGCTCGATGATGCCTTCGATCCGCGCTGTACTGAGTGGTTGATCGAGATTCCGGTTGCTGTCTCTTGGGCGGATATTCCAGGTGCAGATACGATCGAGATCGCTCAATTTAGTGCCTTGTCGCAGATGGATTTCTATATGGGAGTTCAGCAGCATTATGTCCGACATAATACTAGCGCGACGATCGAGTTGCGCGAACATGAAGTCTCGGAGCTGGGTCAGCGGATTTTTGAGGCGATTCGGGATGATGAGGGTTACATCTCGGCTGCGCTCCTCGCGCGGTTTGACGACCATCAGACCTTCCCTCGGTTGCCCTTTGAACCGATCGATAAGGCTACTTTTGATGAGATGATGCTGGGAGTCTTGGCACGAAGACAGACAGCAGAATTCCACACGGCTCTGAGTCGCTACGATTTGGGCGGTGCTTCTGAAGAATCTGGCCCTGCTGGTTGTGATTCTGATAAGTGTCTATTACCAGAAGTGAAGCCAAATAACTAGATGAGCGGATTGTAATGTTCTCCCGACTGGATGGCGGATCGATCGATTTGACTAGAGATCCAATCGCACCGCCATCCCCCACTAGTCAACTAATTTGAATAAATCCCTCTACTATCGACTCTTCACGAGAGCGGCTCCGCCAACGGTAGTAGGGGGATTTTCGTTCTAATATGGATAGAGTAGACGTAAGCAAAAAGATGACCATAGCCACATCGAAACAAATTAGTAGATATGTCGTCATAGCGATCGGCTTATTACTTGCTTTTTTACTTTGGAGTAACCATATGTTTGCAGGTCAAGCACCAACAAATATCGGGATTAATAATGGTAAATTAACTGCTTGTCCTAGCACCCCTAATTGTGTAAATAGTCAAGCACCAGTCACAGATAAAGAACATGCGATCGCCTCACTTCCATTGAGTGGAGATCTTTCCAGCGCGATGGCAAATTTGAAACAGGTGGTTCAAGCAATGCCTCGGACTAAGATAGTTAAGGAAACTAATAATTATCTATATGTAGAGTTTGCTAGTAAATTAATGGGCTTTGTCGATGATGTCGAGTTTTATCTTGATAATGACGCTCAAACTATTCAGGTGCGATCTGCTTCTCGACTAGGTGAATCCGATCTGGGTGTAAATCGTCAACGGATTGAAGAAATCCGCGCTCAATTAGCTAACTAATAAGTAATTCGTTAGTGCATTAATTGCAAATATTCAGTATAAATATGTTCAAAGTTAGAGATTTTTGGGTGGTGTGGCGACGATATCGGTTTGGGATGTTGTTATTTAGTGTGTGCTTGAGCGCGGTACTAGCATCCCCACAGACAGCGATGTCTACTCAGCCAGCGGTGGTAACAGCCATTAGCTCCGAGATTGCCAAAAAGCCCATACAGACTAGTAAAACCCCGACAGTACCTGCGGCTCCAGCCACGTTAACGGCGAATGTCAAAAAGACAGTTTTAGAAAATGGTTTGACCGTTTTAACTAAAGAAGTACGGAGTGCACCTGTGGTGACGGTGCAGGTATGGTACAAAATTGGTTCGCGAAATGAAGCTCCTGGGGTGAATGGCATTGCTCACCAATTGGAGCATATGTTATTTAAAGGTACTAAGGATCGTCCCGTCCAATTTGGACGATTGTTTGCAGCTTTAGGTAGTAGTTTTAATGCCTTTACGAGCTACGATCAGACAGCTTATTTTGGGACTGTTGAGAAAAATAAACTTAGCAGTCTGTTGACATTAGAAGCCGATCGAATGCAGAATTCGACGATCGATACTGAGAAACTTACTGGCGAAAAAAGAGTCGTAATTTCTGAACTCCAAGGCTATGAAAATAGCCCGAGTTATCGACTCGATCGAGCTGTAAAACGTGCAGCTTTTCCGAATACTCCCTACGGTTTGACTGTCGGCGGTACCAAAGCAGATGTCGAAAAATTTACAGTCGAGCAAGTCAGGTCTTATTATGATTCTTACTATGCACCAAATAACGCCACATTAGTAGTTGTGGGTGATTTTGATACAGCCAGTCTGATGTCCAAAGTTCAGCAGACATTTGGGAAAGTACCGCGTCGGGAACTCAAAGTCGCTCAACCTGCGACTACTGCTGCAACCGCATCGAATCGTCGGATTACGCTCAAAGAGCCAGGTAGTACCCAAATCGCGATCGAGGTTTATCCCTTACCTCAAGCTACCGATCCTGACGTACCCGCGATCGATGTGATGAATTATGTCCTCACTGAAGGGCGCAGTTCGCGGATGTATCAATCGATCGTCGAAACAGGTATCGCGACTAGTTTAGATGGTGGAGCCGCCAACCTCGCCGCAGGTGGTTGGTACGAGATTTCTTCCATCGTCGAGGTCGGAAAATCTGTCCCCAAACTAGAAGCCGCTATCGCGACAGAGATTAAATTGCTCCAAACTAAAGGAGTCACATCCGGCGAGATTTCCCGCGCCAAAGCTCAACTCAAAGCTGGCTATCTCCTAGGCAATCGCGATATCAATAGTCAAGCCCGACAACTAGGGAACGACCAAACCACTACTGGAGATTATCAATTTACCGATAAATATCTGGCGGGAGTCGAACGCGTCACCGCCGCAGATGTCCAACGGGTAGCCAAGAAATATCTCCAAGAAGATCTCAAAACTGTCGGCAACTTTCAACCTACCCAAATCACCGGAAAATCTGCACCAGCAGCTAAGGAAGGCAAAACAGCCGAGAATTTTAGCCCAGGTGCCCCAGTAGACCCTGCTGAACTCGCAAAATACCTTCCCCCACTAGATGCAGATACCACCAGTCAAACTCAAGCTCTACCCCAAGAGGTGAAGCTCAAGAATGGATTGCGGGTATTTTTGCTGCCTGATACCAGTACGCCGACAGTGACATTGACTGGGAATATTCAAGCAGGGACAGAATATGACAATCCTCAAAAAGCTGGATTGGCAACTCTGACAGCCGCAAATATCATGAGTGGGACAAAAACTCAGACAGCTTTAACGATCGCCAAAACACTAGAAAGTCGCGGTGCTGGGCTAGGTTTTGCTGCGAGTCGGGAAGGTGTCAGCCTCGGTGGTAATGCCCTTTCTAAAGATTTGCCGATCCTGCTCCAAACCTTGGGTGATGTAGTCCAAAATGCTAACTTCCCTCAAGATAAATTTGCACTCAGCCGTCAACGCTCTTTGACTAGCCTGAAACTGGAATTAGATAGCCCCAATAGTGTGGCGCGGCGCAAGTTCCAGCAGACGATTTATCCCAAGGGTCATCCCTTCACCATTTTCCCTACAGCCGAAACGCTGACAGGATTGAAAGCGGCGGATCTGCAAGCTTTTTATCGTCAGCACTATCTACCGAGTAATACGATTTTAGCGATCGTTGGTGACTTTAAGGTAGCAGATGTCCAACGCCTACTAGAAGCTAACTTGGGTAAATGGTCAACTACCGCCAAAACAGTTAAACTCAACTATCCAGTCCCCGAACTACCTGCCAAACAGGTGCTAGTTAGTCCCTCGCTCCCAGGGAAAACTCAAGCAATTACCTTGCTGGGCAATAAGGCGATCGATCGTAAAGATCCGCGCTATTATTCAGCCTTAGTTTTAAATCAAATCCTCGGTGGGGATACCCTTTCCAGCCGTCTCGGTACCGAAATTCGCGACAGGCAGGGTTTAACCTATGGGATCTACAGTAGCTTTGCTGCTGGTAAACGTCAGGGAACATTTGTGATCTCGATGCAAACTTCACCAGAAGATGCTCCCAAAGCCACTCAAAGCACGATCGCGTTGTTGAAAGACTTGCAAGCTAACGGCGTAACCGCCGCCGAGGTTGCCAACTCCAAGCGCAGTATTTCCAGCAACTACACCGTCGAACTCGCCTCTCCTGACGAAATCGCCGGAGCTACCCTCGGTAATGCTGTCTACGGTTTAAATCCTAATGAAATTAGCGAATTTCCCAAGAAAATTCAAGCTGTGACATTAGCACAAGTCAACCAAGTTGCCAAAGAATTGATTCAACCCGATCGATTAGTGGTAATTACCGCAGGGCCACCGAAGAAGTAACACATAATAGCGAAAAATGCCGAAGCAATTCATAAATTGCTTCGGCATTTTTTGGCTCTAATAAAATCTAAATCGGATAATTTCTCTCATATTCCAGGGGTTTAATTGTGCCTATCTGCTGCAAAAAGACAGATCGGCAGGTTTTATTCTGCCTTGTATAGCAACCGCCAAGGGCGTTAGGACATATTACAATCGATTGTCGATTACCTTGGCGGTTGGGGCGGGTTTTGTTCTGAAGTTATCGGTAAATTTCGGGCATCTCTAGCATAAACCCGCCCCTACAATCGATGTCCTAACCGCCTTGGCGACTGCTATATTGCTTATCCGATCGGTCGGGTTGAGATCGAGGCATGAATACTTACCCTAAAAGTTCTTGTATTTCTGCGACATTGCGAAAACCGACGGCAATCGCGATGCCATTTTTAACAAAAATTGGTCTTTTTAGTAGCATGACATCATCGCTAAAAGCAGCCACCCATTCGGCATCCTTCCAAGTATCTTTGCTCTCATCGAGTGCTCGATAGGATTGTCCTGATGTATTACGCATCGGTTGATGACCTAACTTTTCAACCCAGTGAGTAATTTGTTCTCGATCGGGTGGCTGTTCCTTGGTATTGATAAATTTATAACTAATTTCCTGTGTATCTAGCCATTGCAGAGCCTTTTTGCAAGTACCACAGGTGGGAATACCATAAACTTGAATTAATGTCATATAGTGCGATTAAAAATGATGAATTAACAGTTTATCTAAATCGTTATGCCCGATCGAGCCGTGTAAATTAATGAAAGTATTGGTTACTAGGAAAGTTCAATATCTAACTATAATTAGCATGACTAACTGTGAGGGTAAAATATATTTTGGTGCCGATCGTTAGTTTGGGTAATCATCATCGATTCAAAATCTGATGCAGCTAGAGGACGACTAAACAAGAATCCCTGAACAGCATCACAGTTAATCGATCGCAAGAACTCAAATTGTTCGACTGTTTCCACCCCTTCAGCGATAACATTGAGATTTAATTCGTGTCCTAAATTGACAATAGTTCTGACAATTCCGGCATCGACAGTATTTGCTCTAAGTTCTCGAATAAATGAGCGATCGATTTTGAGTCGATCTAGGGGTAAATACTTGAGTGCGGCTAGGGAAGAATAACCCGTGCCAAAATCATCCAGAGAGATTTTAACACCTATTTCCCGGAGAGATGCTAAAATGGCGATCGTCAAATCTAAATCTTCGATCGCCATACTTTCGGTAATTTCTACTTCCAGCATCGCGGGTGAGAGTCCAGTTTCAGCTAAAATTGTGACGATCGTATCGATTAAATTCCGATCTTGGAGTTGTTTTACTGAAAAATTAACTGCAATTGGAAAATCACCTAATCCCAGCTCTTGCCATAATTTTTTCTGTTGACAAGCAGCTCTAATTACCCATTCACCGATTTGAATAATCGCATCAGTCTCTTCAGCGAGCGTAATAAAATTGGCGGGATTAATTATTTTTGCATGGATATCTTGACAACGCAATAAAGCTTCAACTCCAATCATTTTTCCAGTCTGAGTATCTATTTGAGGTTGATAATATAGCAATAACTTTTGGTCGTTAAATTTGCCGACGGCAATCCCCGCCGCTCGACATGCCAAGCCAGCACAGACACGATCGAGCATGTTTTCTAATTGCAATCGATGCTCCACAGCCGGGGTACCAACAGCACTTAGAGGGGCAACGGTATAGATTTCATAACTATTTTTACCATTATTCTGTGCGCGTTTGAGCGCAGCATTAGCCTGTTGAATCGGTGCCTGACTATCCAATCCACCTCGATTCGCAATACCAATCCCCATCCGAACTAAGCGTTCGGCAATTAATTGCAGCAGTCGATCTCCTACCCAATGTCCGAGCCGATCGTTAATATTTTTAAACTTATCTAAATTTAGGAATATGACTGCCAAAACTTCACCAGCAGACGGCATTTTTGCTAGTGCTAAAGTCAACCATTGATTGAGGAAGATCCGATTGGGTAAGCCAGTCAAAAGATCGTAATAAGCTCGATCCCGAATCATCTGTTCGATCCGTTGTTGCATCACGGCTAAATACATCTGCATCGCTAAACTTTGAGCTAATTGCAGTTCATCCTTTGTCCATCGGGAATCTTGCTTTAAAGTCACAGATCTAAATAATGTCAGACAGCCTACACACTGACGATCGTACCGCAGCGGCAAAATCAGCAAAGACTCAATCCCAACGCTCTGGAAGGCTGTCAATAACAGTGCTAGTTCTGGTTGTTGGGAGACGTTATCGACTGGGTAAACTTGTACCAACGGCTCTGGTGGGGCTGGATCGAGGCTAAAAGATCGATCGGTGGTAGCCGGAGGGTAGAGGATATTTTGCCACAAAGAATTTCTTTCAATCGGGGTGGAAGTGCGCGGCTGTAAGCCATGACTAAAGATTTGAGCGCGTTGAGCTAAAGGTTTTGACAGGATTAAAATCCTACTACCATCAGCATTGAGAGCCGCCGCGATCTTTGCTAGTAATTCTGGTTTGAGTTGGGGTGCAGCTGGTGACAAACACAACATCTTCATAATTTGCTGCCCTAGATTTGCGGAGGCGATAATCTGCGATTGGATCTGGGTAAATAATGATAGTCTGGAGCCAGGAAAGATTCTTACTATTCTGCTACAAGTTAGATTTTATGGGCGACAGCACTAATGATATCCTAATGCCTCCCGCTCTGCCGACGAGCGCGGCAGAACTTGCCGAATTAGTTACCATTGCCAACAAGACTCGATCGCCGCTAGCGATCGCCGGAAATAGCAGTAAACTCGACTGGGGCGGTATTGTTATCGGTGCTAAATCGCTCGTCAGTACTCAGAAACTCGATCGATTAATCGCTCATGCTGTCGGCGATCTGACGATTACTGTCGAAGCGGGGATGCAATTTGCCAAGTTGCAAGAAATTTTAGCCAAAGCCGGACAATTTTTACCACTAGATCCAGCTTATCCCGATCGAGCCACCATCGGCGGGACGATTGCCACGGCTGATACTGGCTCCCTGAGACATCGTTATGGTGGAGTCAGAGACTTACTCCTGGGCATTACTTTTGTCCGTGCTGATGGCAAAATTGCTAAAGCTGGCGGACGAGTAGTCAAAAATGTAGCTGGATACGACATGATGAAGCTGTTTACTGGCTCATATGGCACACTCGGGATTTTGACAGAAGTGACTTTGCGAGTATATCCACTCCCCACCACTGAGGGAACTGTCATTATCACAGGATCGATCGATCGGCTCGCGAACGTGGCTAAAATCTTACTCGCAAGTACTTTGACCCCGATCGCTGTAGACGTGGTTTCTACGGCATTTAGTCAGCATCTGGAGATTAGTAATACTCCCAGTCTCGTAGTGAAATTTGCCACAATTCCAGAGAGTATCGCCCAGCAGTCGGCACAATTATTAGAAATCGCCAAAGGATTGGGGTTAAAAGGTGGGATCTGGCAAGGAGCGCAAGCAGCACAACTGTGGAATGGCATTCAAACCGGAATTTGGGGCGATTCTCATTCCGATCTCCAATGTCTGATTGGCTGTAAATTAGGTGTCAGACTTACAGCAGCAGTAGCCACGATCGACATGCTCGATCGATTGACAGACAATACAGCTAAAGGTGTCATCCACCTCAATAGTGGGATCGGAGCCATTGCAATTGCCGACTCTGAGCACATCACACCTCTACGCACTCATTGTGAAGCAGCGGGTGGTTTTCTCTCTGTCTTACAAGCACCTGTAGATGTCAAGCAGCAAATAGATGTTTGGGGTTATCGCGGTAATGCCGTACCGCTGATGCGACAAATCAAACAGCAATTCGATCCGTTTAATATTCTCAATCCAGGACGCTGCTTTTAGTTTAATGCCGACTACTAGATCGGCTACCACAGCAAGATCTTAAATATCAACAGATGTTATAAATTAAGATATATTAATCGATCCCGATCGACACCAAACTGCGATTTTTACCCATTAACCATGCAATTTATCCTCGGCATCATCTCCATCCTTCTAGCTGAAGTGGTGCGGGACATCTACCACATCGCAGGGCACTATTGGCAACCCATCAAGCAGTTCCATCTGCTCCATCACAAAGCCTATCGGCGAGATTTCTCGATCGCCAATATGGAAACTTACAAAAAATCCCAACTGTATAATGATGTACCTGAAGCCTTGTGCATGGTAGGGTTGACGGCAGCGATCGCCATCTTGACTCAGCATCCTGGCATGTGGCTGGGTTGTGTTTATTCCTTTGCCTTCTTGGTTCCTGCTGTATTGCGTTCTCAAGGGATGTTACTCGCAACGGATCTCAGTCACAAGCCTGGAGATTTAGTGGAGATTCCGGCTCTATGGCGGGTAAATCGTACCTATCACTGGCGACACCATTTTGATGAAACTAATGCTTATTTTGCCGGACATTTTACCTCAGTCGATCGAGTCTTGGGTACCAGTCTTTCGCTCAAAGGCAAAGTAATTGCAGTAACAGGTGCTTCGGGTGCTTTAGGGCAAGGATTGATTGAAGAATTATCCCGTCAAGGCGCAAAAGTCATCGCGATTACCACAAATCCAGCCGCAGTATTTAGGGCGGGTACAACGGCATTATCCTGGGAGCTAGGAGCTGAAGTAGAGTTATTACCTCACCTCCAAGGAGTAGATATTCTCGTCATCAATCATGGTGTAAATGTCCACGGCGATCGATCTTCTGCCGCAGTTTATCAGTCTTATGAAGTCAATACTTTCTCGACACTCAGACTCACCGAACTATTTCTGAGTAGTATTACGAAATCGAACGATCGAGCCACTAAAGAACTGTGGATCAATACCTCTGAAGCCGAAGTGAATCCAGCTTTTAGCCCCCTCTATGAATTATCTAAACGCACTCTCGGTGACTTAGTAACGCTACAGCGATTGGATGCACCCTGTATTATTCGTAAATTAGTATTAGGTCCTTTCAAGAGTCAGCTAAATCCTTACGGTGTGATGTCTGCGCCTTGGGTGGCTAGGGCAATTATCTTTTTAGCCAAACGAGATTTTCGAGATATTATCGTCACGATTAATC
The DNA here is from genome assembly GCA_026785875.1 of Chamaesiphon sp. GTDB lineage: Bacteria > Cyanobacteriota > Cyanobacteriia > Cyanobacteriales > Chamaesiphonaceae > Chamaesiphon. Next base: position 17,844 of record JAJAZF010000216.1, read on the forward strand.
CGATTACTTATCTACTATTTCCGATGAAGGAGTTATTTCAGTCTTTGTATTTTCGCTTATTTACCAAGAATGCCAAAATATCTGCCAATCTGATGAGTGGTAATGTTGTGGATCGATCGACAAGCAAGGTTAGTTAATTTAATTGATAATTGATAATTGATAATTGATAATTGCGGATGCTTTTCAGGCGGAGGTTTGCTCCGTGCTAGGGCGCGAGCTTTGCGGGGGAAGCTTCCCCCGCAAACGTCGCTTCGGGGAACCCGCCCAGCAATGTGTTGCACCTAATCGATTCAGCAACGCGCCAATAAACTGTAGGGGTAATCCTACAGTTTATTGGTGGATTTTAGATCCAATAACGCCGAACTTAATTTTCAACCAATTCACTTACCGATGTTGCTAAAGTAGCTGTTATCTAGGATCAAATGGCGATGTCGATCGAGTGTCAGATGACCTTTAGCTTGAAACTGTGCCATCATCCGACTAACTGTAACTCGTGTCGTGCCGATCGCACTAGCTAGCTGTTGATGAGTAAACTTATAACCAATCCTAGTCTGACAATCGGGCAAAGACTCACCCAACTCATTTCTAAGTAATGATAATAAACCTCTTAACCTTTCGACTGTGTGCCTACGACCGTTGATAATCAATAATAGTTCGGCTTGGCGCATCCGTTTGGCTAATTGAGGGAGTAAAAGCTGTGATAGTCGCATCGAACCCTCAATCTCATCTAGTCGCAGCCACCGCAGATAGACAGGTGATAACGCGATCGCTTGATAGTCTAATGTATCCGATCCTTGTGTCCCAAACCAAGCTCCAGTCGCAGCCCACCCAAATAATACCTGCTCTCCATCCTCGTAGTTGGCACTCAATTGTACCAATCCTTGGGTAACTTGCCACACACCTTCGGGAAATAACGGAATCTCATCCCCTTTGGTGTGGCAGTATATTCGCTTGTTGAGGACAGAAGACTGTTGATGCTGTTGTTGTGAGTAGTCTAGTTCTGTACTTTGAACGATTGACAGCATAATTTCCGCTCCAAAATCTGACCCCATTCTACTCGGTCAAGGTAGAATTTAGGTAATGGAAAG
>JAJAZF010000217.1 GCA_026785875.1 Chamaesiphon sp.
ACATTTAATTTCTGGAGTTGACCCTCTGCCTGAGCGCGAATCGCCACCTCCTGCAAGGGTTGAGTCGTGCCTGTATATTCTCGAATCGATTGTAAGGGAGCGATGGTCGCGATCGCCACATCCACAGCCGCCGCCTGACTCCGCCCCCCTGCCGCAGGTTTGGTCGTTTGAGCATCAGCCCCATTTTTGGGCACAGAACAGCCTGAGAGCGCGATCGCGAACATTGCTACCGTCCCCAAATGCAACATCTGCACTAGATTCTTCGGAGGAGATGCGCCAACGAACCGATCGATTTGTGATGAGTTAGACCGTAAAACCGTCAGGGCAGGAACTTCAGCAATCATCAGAATGTATTTGCATTAGATCGGGTTAAAAACAATCGAACGATCGCACTATTCGATTGTAAAAGTATAACAATGTTTGACAGTTTTCCGGATCTATCGACCGACATATCTTGGAGAGCGAGACTAGGTATCGATCGGCAGCCGCCAACGACGCTCCAGCCGTTTTTATGGCACGTGGGGCAAAGCAAAAACTGCTGGGTTAAAAATTTAGCAGTAGCCAACGTCCATACGACCTTAGCTACGGCTATAACTGTGTAGATAATTGACTACCGCGATTGGTCAGATAAATACACCGCCAATCGCGGTAGTCAGCGTAGGACTGACGATCGCTCGGAAAATTAGGTACGTGGACGATCGCTCGAATTCTGCTGCTGATTATTCTTAACTACTGAATTACCATGCTCATCTAGATCTATTTCTTCGCGCCGGATGGTGTCTTGGACGATCGCAGTTTCCTTGTCTACAACTTTGCTAACTCGAACTTCCTCGCGCACAAATGCCTCTTTGTGAAATTCAGGCACTTCTTCATATACATCTACGCGAGAAACTTCGCCTGATTGAAATGTCGCGACACCGGGTGCAACCGCAGTTTCAGAATTTCCAGGAATACGCTCGATCGTCACCCGCTCTTTTTCGATCGGAACAGAGGCTGTGGCGGTTTCTGTCTCAATCCGTTTGCTGATTACTGCTTCTCCAGTCTTTTGACGGGTTTTGCTAGTAATTAACCGCTCTTCATAGAGCTTGAAGCTGGGATGATTTTCCTCAGTCATTGCATACAAGTCGGGTTCTTGTTCGTGCTGATAGGTCTGACGATCGTATGTGGTGACAACAGCCGTTTGAACTTCTGCATACTCATCTTCGAGCGCAAGCATGGGTTCTTCGCCTGTGGTAACTCGCACCCGCTCGGTGCTAGCAGTACGGGCGGTCGGTGCTTGCTGCTTCAGATTTGGCTTGGAGGTACGATAAACGCCGCGCACCTGCTCTTCATGGTCGTAATCAACCATCATGCCATCAGTAAACTCAGGTAGAGCTTCCGCTTGGCTCTTGGTGAGCTTATCGGCATAAACACGGTGACTGGCATAATCGACGCGGGCGCGACCGATCGGTAGTAATACTTTCTTGCTAAAGATCCAGCCACCAGTATCAATAATAAAGTAGCGAAACTGTCCTTTATCATCTACTAACAAGTCATTAACAGAACCAATTTTTTCCTGACCTGAATATACATCCAATCCTTTCACATCGCGATCGTTGAGATGTTTGACATAATCTGGATCGAAGTCTTTGATTTTATGAAGAGCCATGTTGCAATAATCCTAGCGATATAAATTGTCAAGTCTATTCATCACCATGACAAATCCTCGGATTCCTGGTTATCGCTCGATCTATAGATTTAGATGAGCTAAATAAAACCATTAGAGATAGAGCAATCTTTAAATCAGATTCATAGTTGTCACAGGTCAGGGAGTAAATTATTTTAGAACTTGTTTCAACGCCATAATTAATCGATCGACAGTATCTTGACGACTGTTATACCCCATCAAACCCACCCGCCAGACTTTCCCAGCCAGTTCGCCCAAACCGCCACCGATTTCGATATTATGCTCGATGAGCAGTTGCTTGGCGACGGCTTTACCATCGACACCATCGGGGATGCAGACAGTCGTCAAAGTTGGTAATCGATACTGTTTCTCCACGTGCATGTTCAGCCCGATCGATTCTAAACTAGACCAGAGATACTCGACATTTTCTTGATGTCGCGCCCAACTCCGATCGATTCCTTCCTCCGCAACTAACCGCAGTGCTTCGCGCAAACCGTAGTAAAGATTAATCGGTGCGGTATGGTGATAGACGCGCTCCGTACCCCAATATTTTCCCAACAGCAGCATATCCAGATACCAATTAGGCACCTTTGTCTGTCTGGCTAATAATTTTTCCATCGCGCGTGGACTCATCGTAAATGGTGATGCCCCTGGAGCGCAGCCCAAGCCCTTCTGAGAGCAACTATAGGCAAGATCGACCCCCCAATCATCGAGGTGGATTGGCACCCCTCCCAGGCTAGTTACAGTGTCGAGCAGCAGCAAACAATCATACTCGCGACACAACTCGCCCACGCCTTCGATCGGTTGACGCGCACCTGTAGATGTTTCGGCATGAACTAATCCGAGAATTTTCGGGCGGTGGGTAGCCATTGCCGTGCGGAGTTCATCGAGGGAGAAATTTTGACCCCAAGGTTTAGCAATCGTGCGGACATCTGCACCATAACGTCCCGCCATATCTACCAATCTATGCCCAAAGTATCCCGCCACCCCAATCAGCATCACATCCCCAGGCTCGACACTATTAGCGATTGTCGCTTCCATCGCCGCCGTACCAGTGCCGCTGACGGCGATCGTATGTGGATTATCGGTTTGCCATGAGTATCGTAACAAAGACTGAATCTCGTCCATAATCTCCAAGAATGCCGGATCGAGATGTCCGACTGGGGTCGTACTCATCGCTTGGAGGACGGTAGGATGAGCATTACACGGCCCTGGCCCGAGTAGGAGGCGGTTGGGGACAGCCAGGGGTTTTAGGTGCTGTAGTTGATTTATTTTGATGGACATGGGCGGTTTTTAAAAATAGATTTAGTTTCAATTATCCACCAAAGGCGATCGGGTAAACCTGCATCTTCGTACCTAAATAATTGGCTGCATACCCCATGCAAAGTACTATGACATCATCGTTCAACTACCAGCGTCTAGTGGCGATGCGATCGCACTTTGATGTTGCCAATCCGATCGATTCAATCGATAAACGGAGCAGTCATCGTCACCAAACCGTCGATACTCGCTAAATTGGAAGCCAAGACGTTGGTAGAAGCGGTGGGCGCGAGTGTTACTAGTCAGAGGGTCGATAAGTATCGCCGTCACAGCCGGATCTGCGAAACAGCGGGCAATTGCTAAGTGCATGATTTTCGTGCCATAGCCTTTGCCTAAATCTTGCTCTTCACCAATCCAAATATCAATAGCACGGAGATCTGGGGCGGCATCACCCCAATAGTTGCTGTCCTCACGCACGGGGTCGATAATTTGCACAAATCCGATGGGACGATCGTCGATGTGCGCGATTAGTTGCTCTCTCCAATCGGGCGATCGATCGAGTTCTACCTCCCAACCCCAGTCATCATTTGGATCTGCGGAAATTACGTGAGGCTGATCATCCCAATGTTTCAATAAATCCAGATCGTTGGCGGTAGCGGAGCGTAAATAAATCATATCCTACTCGTTATTCTTTTAAGAGCTGGCGAGATCTGGAAAAACCGATCGCACGGCTGGATGAACGATCGATCCACCCCGAACATTCATTCCTTTAGCCAGATTGAGATCCATTGTCAGAGCTTCTAAACCGCGATCGGCTAATTTAATCACATAAGGCGCGGTACTATTATTTAATGCTTGGGTTGCCGTCCACGGTACGGCTCCAGGCATATTTGGTACGCCGTAATGTACGACACCCGACTCGATATAGACGGGACTAGTATGCGAGGTGGGGCGGACTGTCTCGATGCACCCCCCTTGATCGACGGCAACGTCAATGATGACGGAACCTGTTTTCATCTGCCCGACGAGGGTACTAGAGACGAGCAGCGGCGCACGTTTGCCCAAGATCAGCACTGCGCCGATGACTAAATCGGCACTACGGACGGCAGTTTCGATATTAGAGGTATTGCTGTAGAGATAAGTCACCCGCGAACCGAAGATCGTTTCCAGATAGCTCAATCGATCGACATTGACATCCAGAATCGTCACCTGTGCGCCCATACCTACCGCGATTCTTGTGGCTTCTGTCCCGACAACCCCCCCACCGAGGATGGTAACTTGTCCTGGTGGGACACCAGGAACACCACCGAGGAGGACACCACTACCCCCTTGTTGTTTCTCCAGAAATCTCGCCCCAAATTGCACTGATAATCTCCCAGCGATGATGCTCATCGGGGCGAGTAGCGGTAGCTTGCCATCTGGTAATTCTACTGTCTCATAGGCGATCGCGCTGACACCTGTATCGATCAGTTGTTCGGTGAGGGTGCGATTGGCGGCGAGGTGGAGATAGGTGAAGAGGATCTGGTTTTTTTGTAGGTGTGAGTATTCTGTTGATAAGGGTTCTTTGACTTTGACAACCATTTCTCGATCCCAGGCGGCGGCGGCTGTGGGGACGATATTTGCTCCAGCTTGGATATATTGAGTGTCAGTGAAGCTAGAACCCGATCCAGCATTAGTTTCGATATATACTTGGTGTCCGCGATCGACTAATGTCCGAACTGTACTAGGCGTTAATCCAACTCGAAATTCTTGGTCTTTGATTTCTTTGGGGATGCCAATGTCCATATTCTCTACTTGTGGTTGTCGTCGCAATTACCATCATAATAGAGAGCACACGGGTTTGAGAAAGAGTTGTAGACTACCAGATCGATCTCCATCAGCCTCAAATCCACAACCTCACCCTTGACCCCTTTCATGATTAAGTATTATTTGCCAGGAATTATCGAGGGCTACTCCCAGGGTAATTTTTTGATGGCAGACGACGAAGACAGCGATCTTCAGTGGTATTCTAGCAATGAACATGCACTGATTCCGCTCGACGATCGCTTTCGCTATCCCACCTCATTGCGGCGAGTCATCAATCAAAACCGCTTTACAGTCAGAATTAATGGGGATTTTCGAGCAGTTGTAGCGGGTTGTGCCGATCGAGATACTACTTGGATTTCGGACGAACTTCAGGAAATCTACTGGGAATTGTGCCAAGCGGGTTGGGCGTATAGTTTTGAAACTTGGCTGGGAAATGAATTAGCAGGTGGGATACTGGGAATTGCGATCGGTAGCGCATTTATTGGGGAATCAATGTTTTTTCAGATCCCTGAAGGCTCCAAGGTAGCGATGGTACATCTTGTCAACCATCTCCGCCAGCAAAAATTCACTCTGTTTGACGCACAGATGACCAATCCTCACCTCGAACGTTTTGGTGCATACACGATCGATACTCAAGCATATCAAAAGTTACTAGCAATCGCGATCGAGCAAAAGTGCAAATTTAACTCTAGTCGGGTTGGTTGATGAGGAATTAAATAGATAATTGTGTGAAACCTAGCTGGTGGGCAGTGTCCACCCTACAACTACAGCCTCAAGCCTAACCCCTAACCCGCCCGAAGCTGTTGACGATGACGGGAATGAAGTAATAGACTTACTTTGCTGAGTAATTCATCGATCGAGACGGGTTTATTGAGTAGATCGTCAGCCCCACATTCCAATCCAAAGGCTGCTTGAGAGCGAGCGAGTGCCGTAAATAGTAAGATCGGTGTCAGATTCCAAGCGGAATTGCTTCTAATCCGTCTGGTCATTTCAAACCCATCGATTTGGGGCATATTAACATCGAGAATAATTAAATCTGGCGGTAGCAATTCCATAATCTGTAGAGCAATTAGACCATCGGTATAAGCGATCGTCTCATACCCAGCCGAAGAGAGAATTGTATCAGTTACCGATAGAATTTCTGGAGAATCGTCAACAATTAAAATTCTATCGGTCTTTAACCTTTGAGCAGCAACAACTGATTTCATCTGTAAAAATTCTTTTAAATAAATAATAAAAAAGGCAAGTTTAGTATTAAGTTCACATCATAGCCGATCCGATTCATACTCGATCTTAATTAATTAAATTAATTAAGATTTGAGCATAGGCATCTCAAGTTACGCCCAGATATATCAATCCTAAATGAGAAGTTGATGTAGGGTGTGTTAGGCGCAGCGTCTTTATGCGGGGGTTCTACCCGAATCAAAAAACGACAAGGCAGGGACATCCCGACAAAATCTAGCCGAGAATCGAGCCGCATAAGATGTCAATATAGAAAGCTAAAAGCTTCTGTCAACTGTTTAATATGCTGCAATTAGTTTCTTCTGGACTTGTGGGAATGTGGTTAAATCTAGCTGGCGCAAATATCCCCCCAGCATCTCCAGCGCAAGCCGTTACATGGCAAGGATTGTCGTGGCTTAATCCGCCACATCCAGTCGAACCAGGTGTCGAAAAAACCGTCGCGCAATATCTTCAAACTCTCAAAACACAGGGTTTAAATCCCCAACAGCAATCAATTTGGCTCCAAACCGACAGTAATCTGCTAATCGATCGCAATGGCACAATTCCCGTTTCTGCTGCCTCTCTGACCAAAACAGCCACATCTCTGGCAGCAATTACGACCTGGGGATTAGATAAAAAGTTCGAGACGATCGTTAGTGCCAGGGGTAAAATTAGTCAGCGCACATTACAAGGCGATCTCGTCGTGCGCGGTGGTGGCGATCCGTTATTTGTGTGGGAAGATGCGATCGCACTGGCTCACAGTTTAAATCAACTTGGGATCGATCGAGTTAGCGGCAATATTTTGGTGGTAGATAATTTCCACATGAATTACAAAGCCGAGCCTCAAACAGCAGGGGAATTGCTCAAACAAGCCTTAACTGGAATCAAGCTACCACCTGCACTACTTGCTACCGATTTTAAAGATGTAAATATCGTCAAATTACCTACCGCACCCACCGCAACTACCACCATTCCCCACGTAAAAATTGCGGGAAAAGTCATCGTTGCGAGTGAATCACCCACTGGAGTCATCCCCCTAATTCGCCATCAATCGCTCCCACTAATCGATATCCTGCGACAGATGAATATTTACAGCAATAACGAAATTGCTCAAATCCTCGCCGACGGGGTGGGCGGAGCCGAGCAGGTGATGAAGATCGTCTCGACTACTGCCAAATTTCCGCCAGCCGAGATTCAACTGATTAATGGTTCCGGCTTGGGAGTCCAAAATCGCCTCTCACCCCGCGCCGTCTGTCAAATCTTTCGCACCCTCCACCAAACCCTTCAACCCTTCAACCTGAACCTAGCAGACATCTTTCCAGTTGCTGGAGCGGAATCTATCGGTACGCTCAAACAGCGACATTTACCTGTAGGTACGACGATCAAGACAGGTACTCTTAATGAGGTTAGTGCATTAGGGGGTGTATTACCAACTCGCGATCGCGGATTAGTCTGGTTTGTCATCCTCAATAAAGGTACTCAAATCGCCCAGCTCCGCCAACAACAAGATACTTTATTACAATCGTTGCTCAAGGAGTGGGGACAAGTAACACCCACACCACTAGTTGTCACCAAACACGATCGCGCTCCAGCATACTTTGGCGATCCCGATCGTAACATTGCCATCGCACCAAATCCCTAACAACACGCGATCGATCCGACAATCCTCAGGGGCATACTAACTATAGTTTCAGTACTAGTTAAATCTATGTTACTTACCATCTTAGTATCGATCGATACCACCCCGATGCAGTTAGTCTCGCCGCTGCTCATGGAGATTAGCACTTATTTTCAGAGCCAATTCGCTCCTGTCACTCAGGGTTTGGTTCTCGCCCAACAGTTCCAAAATACTGATATCCTGGGAAATATCCAAAGTGGTTGGACAGACTTTCTTCAAACTGGAAAAGCTGGTACTTTAGCGATCGGTTTAGTACTAGGATATATGATTCGGGGAATTACACGTTAGATTAGACGATTGAAATTAGATCGATCCTCAATATTATTAAACAGATAGTTCGCACATTTAGAGGTTAATATTGAGTTTCAATCCCGAACTATGTCGGAATGAAAGCGAAGTCGAAAGTAAACTTATCGTTCAATACTTACTACCAAAATTAGGTTACTCTCCCGATACATGGCATCAGGAAGTAAGATTTGGCAAGATTCGACTAGACTTTCTCGTTTTTACCCAAAAACTACCATTAAAATCAGACGATCGCTCTCCATTAGGTTTAGTGATCGAAGCCAAACATCCGCATCAGAATTTAGATAAGCACGTTTATCAGATCCAAAATTATTTAACTAGTTTAAATATTGCTTACGGATTATTGACAAATGGCAAAGAATTAAGAATTTATCAGCAGGTGTCGGGATCGGCGCGGCTGATCTTTCAATGTGCGGGCAAAGATATTGACGATCGATTAGCAGATATAATTAAACTAATCGGACGCGATTACCTGAAGGAAAGGCTGGAACATCAGTTATCATTACCACAAACGGCAATTACTACTTCTCCCAAAATATCATCAATGAAAACTATTGCCATCTATCATAATAAAGGCGGTGTCGGTAAAACTACCGTCTCTACCAATCTTGCAGCAGCCTTTAGCAAAAAAGGTTATCGCACACTTTTAATCGATATTGAT
>JAJAZF010000218.1 GCA_026785875.1 Chamaesiphon sp.
TCGATATCGATACTGTGACTAAAATCGGCTAGTGCAGCAAACAAATCGCCCATGATTTGATGACTGTATCCCTTTTGATAATAGGCATCGAGATAATCTGGATTTAAGTCGATCGCTCGTTGATAGTCGGCGATCGCATATTGATGTTTGTGATTCATCGATAATACCCGACCGCGTTGATAATAAGCCATTGTAAATGTTGGGTTCAACTCGATCGCTCGTTCGAGATCTTCGATTGCCCCTCGGATATCGCCAATCTCACTCCGGGTGATGGCACGATTGTAATGAGCGTGAAGATGGTTGGGATCGAAGTAAATTGTCTGGGTAAAATCAGCGATCGCCCCACGCCGATCTCCCAAATATTGACGAGCATTTCCACGATGGTAATAGGCGTAGAAATATTGAGAATCAAGCGCGAGAGTTTGGGTATAGTTATCGATTGCTGCTTGATGATTGCCAATTTGACGATGGCAAATGCCGCGATTGTAGTAGGCAATAACTAAGTTGGGGTCGAGACTAATGGCTCGATCGTAGTCCCCTAAAGCTGTAATCAAATCGCCATCAAGGCGGTGAACATTTGCCCGATTACTGTAGGCGACAGCAAACTCTGGCTGCAATCCAATCGCTTTACTGTATTCGACGATCGCGGCTGCATAATTACCCATTTGACAGTAATTATTACCGAGATTGTTATAAACACTGACAAAATCTGGCTGGATTTCGATCGCCTTAGTATAGTCATCAATTGCGGCTGAAAACTGACCGATTTGGGTATAGACGATCGCGCGGTTATTATAAGCGCTCGCCGAGTGGGAATCGATCTTCAATACCAGACTAAAATCTAACAGCGCGCCATCCAAATCTCCTAACTGCTGTCGTAAATTACCGCGATTATTGTAAGCGAGTACTAGTCTCGGCTCGATCCCAATTGCAGCAGTATAATCCTCGATCGCGCCTTGACTATCGTGCAACTGTGCCTTGGCTGTACCCCGCATCACGTAATCGATCGCCTGTGAGGGATGAGCGAGGAGATTTTTACCATGCTCGAAATCAGCACTGGGATTAGCCTGAGGATTGTGCCCAAAACTTGCTGCTAGTGCGCGTCCGATGTAAGCAATTCCCCGATCCGGATCGAGTTGCACTGCTGTCTCAAAATCATGCCCTGAACCAACATAATCACCCAAATAACGACGCGCATTTCCCCTCCCACAATAGGCATCAACACAGCGAGGATCGAGGGATAGAGCCAAATCGTAAGCCTCGATCGCGTTACGACAATCCCCAACTTCATAAAATTTCGTACCGCGTTCGACCGATAGTCGAACCTGTCTGGTAATCTTGGTGCGAGTATCAGCACGAGAATGTTGACGAACCAGCAGTTGAGGGATAAAGCCTACTATAGCTTGCCAAGCGGCAGCTATCGACGGGTAGCTATATTCTGGTTTAGTTGTAACTAGTCGATCGAGGATCGCGACTAATTCAGGATGGTTGACTTGAGGTGCTAGCTTTGGCCATTGGGCTTGCTGGCTGGCTGTTAGTGGTAGCTCTGAGCCAGTTCCGGTAGCGGCAGCAATCGTAATTTCCCCCACAGTTCGCAGATCGCGCCAAGGTTGGAGCAGATCTTCCCAATTTGGCGGTTGGGGAGATCTGCTCCCGATTGGCAAATTAATCAGCACTAATTGGCGATCGGGATGCCGCCGGACGATCTGAGACAATGATATCGGCGCGGCGGTATTATTGTCTTGCTCGACATCGCGCAAGACTTCCAATAATTCTTTTAATAACATCACCACTTGCGATTGAGTCCACGATCGATCTGGTGATAATTCTTGCGCTAGCGGGACTCCCTCTACAAACTCTCTGACGATGTAAAATGCCTGCTCATGGGTAAAATATCCATACACCATCGGCAGTCTGTGGCACCGTTGCTGTCTTGTCTGGCTGTCGCAATCCGGATCGAGCTGCTCTAGAGAATTGTCTTGACGACTCAATAAATAGAGACATTGTGCGGAAAGTCCCGCTCGCTCCCAGTCATAACTATTTAGATCTGTCTCTAGTAGCTCATAACGGTGAATTACACACTTGAGTTGGAGATTGCCAGGAACTTGAAGATCGATCGCTAGATAAGTAGTTATATCTCCATCTTGCCCTAATTGCTCCAGGATTTGGTAACGCTGCTGTAGAGTAGATCCGATCGGATTCACTATCTGGATACTCTCGCGACTCACTTGCAAGTTATTCAAAGTTTACTACTTACCGATGACAACTACCGTCTATTTTACTCATTAATTAGTAAATATAGCCCCCACAATACTTGACAAACTGCTGGAATAATTTCAGCCATTCCTTGCTTGACAATCAGCAATTCATTCGCTCTCACTTGTTTAGACAAGATCCAAGGAACTCGATCGGGAGCGATCGGTCAGCAGTTTCCGCCAGCAGCAAGTGTTTAGATGTTAGCATGGAGAGCTAATTAGCAACCTGTTACCACATAACGATTCTTTACCAACCA
>JAJAZF010000219.1 GCA_026785875.1 Chamaesiphon sp.
AACAGGAATATTTAAAGCATATAAATAATATAGCATTTAGTAGATTTCAGATTATCAGTGTTTTCAAAAAACATGAATATTTTCCGTCCCTATTCACTCAGGTAACTTATACCGATCGACAATTTTCTTCGCAAACTCTGGTACGTGTTGCTCTAACTTTTCAGGATAATTACGTTTGGTAAATAGATAATTGCGGGTAAAGTGAGAATCGATCGAGAACCGCGCATATTCCAATCCTTTTGGGCCGATCTTATCGATGACTACACCCATGATTTTTGCCACCCACATCGGTAATGTGACTGCTTTATCGTAGGCGGGAATGCTTTGTTGGACTGCGGCTGTACGATCGCCTTTGGACATCACAGCTTGAGTCTCGATCGCGTCATTTACTAAATCTAACATCTGTTGACCGCGATCGTTTCTGACTACGATCCATTGCCAGCCAAATGGTGCGCCCATATAACCGACGACTAAATCGGCGAGGGAGTTCACATAGTCGAAACAGCTCAAACAGGATGGGGCGAATACGTCTTTTAATTCTTTGGTATTCAATCCAAAGAATGGGACTAATTCGGTCGAACCATCTTCATGTTTGAAGTGGACGTTAAAGTCCTGCATGAACTCATAATAAACTACCGTTGCGGGCGATCGACTGGTGGTTTCTAAAAACTTCTGCAAGCCCGCACGAGTAACATTATCGGTACAGGGGGTGCCGAGTACGTATAGTTGCTCTAAGCCTAATTCCTTTTCTACGGCGCGTAATGCCTGAATCTGACAGCCGACACCGATGACTAACAGCTTCTTCAAACCCGATTCAGCGATTTGTTCGAGGATCGATAGGTTGGGCGAGAGGGTGGGCTTGTTAACCTTAGCCGCGAGAATTTCCTCTCTAGTCCGTGCAATTATCGGCATGGGTGTGAATCGATCTTCAGGCGTATTTTGGACGCAGACAACGCCTTCTACTAGCCCCTGCTCCAACATTTCGATCGCGATCGTACTGACGATTCCCGTCCACTGGGCACCAGGGATCGGCTCGATTTTGCGCGCCGACATCATCTGCTGGTGTACGCCAAAATACAAGTCATCCTCTTTGTCTAAATCCCGACTACGCCCGTGGGTTTGAGTTTCGAGGGTAGCAATCTGCTGGTTGAGGAAAGCACAAGCCGTTTTGACATAGTGGATATAGTGAGTATCACACAATCCACATTCGCTACACAGTTCCTTTGCAGGTTTGACACTGTTGGGTTTGAGGGCTTTGGCTTTCTGGTGTTTGGGCGCAGCAGTCATATGGGACACTCGATCGATTATCTGGCTATTCTAGTTTAGTGGATAGTGGATAGTCGATGGTGAAAAGTTAAGTTTCGATCGGCGGATTGAATTTGCTAAAGTTAGGTCATTTTCTTTTTGGCATAAATACTTGTCTGCACCATTAATGGCTAAAGGAGCGGAATTGGATGTAGTCAGCAATTCCGCTCCTCTTCGTTTTAGGTAGAGGTCTCTGTCAACTGTCAACTATCAACTGTCAACTAAATGAAGCTTTCCTGCTCTATTTAGCGATCGATTGGAGCAACCAAGTATTTCTAGAATCTGAACAGGTTAAGTAGACCATTGAATGGGGTCAGGATCGTGCTGAAGCCATCCCCGATCCGAGTCAGACCATTACGCCCGATCACGATCGTATCGTTGTTTTGCAAGCGCGGGTTAGTTTCAGAATCGATGCCTCTGGTAAAATTGAGTTTGATCAGCCGTTTTGTGACACTACCATTGGGGTTGAGCCGGATGAAGTCAATTTCATTCTTATTAGCCCGAACGTTATCAAAACCACCAGCAATTAGTAGTGCTTGGTTGAGAGTAGTATTGGGCGGCACTTCGAGCGTGCCACCTCGACCAGCCTTATTGGCGATTTCACCAATTACATTGACTTTAATCGAGACAGGGGAGAACGTTGATGAAGCAACTAGATCGACATCCTGTGCGTTCGGATTCTGCGCGACTGGGATAAAAATTCGATCGCCTTCTTGGAGGATGATATCCTGGCTAGTATCGCCTTGCTGAAGTAGCTTAAACAAGTTAAGAGCGATTTTCTGTTCGCCAGTGCGGGTTGTCCGAATCAACTGAATTTGACGAATATCGGCTGTGGGTTTGATCCCTGCTGCTGATTGAATCGCATTGGTAACAGTTGGGAGGGCAACGGTGCCACTTAACTGAGTATTATTGTTTGTAGTATTTCCCGATCCGGTCACTGTATAGGTGCCTGGACGATTTACTTCACCGACAACTACTACCTTCGGCGGACTGATTGACTGTGGTCCGAGGTTGGAAGCAGCGACTAGGGTGCTATTAGCGTTGTTGATCTCGGTCGCAGTGGGTAGCAGAATTGTGTCACCATCTTGGAGGATGATATCTTGACCGAAGTCTCCAGATTTCAATAGGCTCAATAGGTTAATCGGGACGGTTTGACCAGCACCTGTGCGGGTATTGCGTCGCACTCTAACTCGACTGAGATCGGCTGAAGCAGTACTACCTCCAGCGATTTTAATTGCTTCTGTAAGTGTAGGTGGGGTGACACGCCCGCCACCGCTAGCAGTTGCACCACTTTCTCCTCTGAGTGTGTAGGTACCTGGTTTGCCAACTTCTCCCAAAATTGCCACTTTGACTGTAGCATCTTGATTGGCTAGGTTAGAACCTGAAAGCCGTAGTCTGTCTGCGGCACTAACGGATTCAGAACGGGCGATATAAACCGTATCTCCATCACGGAGGGTGATGTCCTGCCCAGTATTACCCCGCTGGAGGACATCAAAAATGTTGACAGATATGATTCTGCCAGTAGCAGCACGGCGCACTTGAACTTGACGTAAATTGGCAGTTTGAGTAGTGCCCCCAGCCAGTTGAATTGCTTGGCTAATCGTGGGGAATTTCCGATTGTCAGCCGTGAACGGGATGGTATAGGAACCAGCACGAGTGACTTCTCCAGCGATCGCAAATTGGACGGGACGAGGCGCGAGGACACTAATGGTCACAATCGGGCGTTTGACGTAGCGTGAGAAATAAGCTGTTAGTAGTCCTGAAGCTCTTTGGACGGTTAGTCCTTGAATCGGAATCGCACCCACGACGGGAAGATTGATCGCACCATCTCCCAGCACATAAAATTCACCACTGTATTCTGGAACGTTAAAGATATCTACCCGCAACCGATCGCCAGGACCGAGTGTGTAAGAGTCGGCAAAACTTTGAGGTGCGGCTACTCTGGCAGTAGGAACCTTCTTGGCTGGAGTTTTTTTGACTGCTTTGGCTGGAGCTGTGACATTGATTTTAGCGACGATGGACTTAACTGGAGTCTTGGACTTACCTCCTTTGACTGGATCTGCTGCACCGATCGACTGGAGATTGACGAGCGTCAGTACTGGCACTAAACCAACGATTAGACCTTTGGAGAGGTAAGTCCGCAAACTAGCAGTATTCATAAAAAATTTAGATATTATATTGGTTTCGAGTTGGTGTTTAACAATCTAGCTTAAAGCTGAGAGATTGGTGATATTTTCAGTCTTTTATCGTAGATTTAACAAATTCTAGTTTTCGCCAACAATTTTCTGACGTTAGCTTTAAGGCGATTTGATTTGACGACGCTTGGCAACAATTTGATGTTCCTTAAATAGCTTACACTACCCGTTAGGATCTCTTTTCATTATGCCCAATCGATCGCGCAAAAATAGCTGCTGATGCTCTAGAACCGATCGATGAATTTTTTAGTTACTGGCGATCTTCTCTGGCGATCTTGAATTATCGGCTTAACCCCTAGAGGGCGGGGATGAAGCACCGCCCCTACAGGTTAACAGGGCGGGGATGAAGCACCGCCCCTACAGGTTAACAGGGCGGGGATGAAGCACCGCCCCTACAGGTTAACGTTGCTGCGAGGAACTTAAATAGTATTGGTTTGACCAGATCTGATCTGCTAGATCTGCACAATTGACTAGACTAAGCGATCGTCGCAAAAGGCGATCGAGAAGTGTTAACCTAAGACTAGGCATGTTATAGCAAAAATTTCAATGTTGCCATCTACAAAAAAAGTCGTTGTTGGACTCTCGGGCGGAGTAGACAGTTCTGTTGCCGCCGCCATTCTCTGCGAGCAAGGTTATGATGTTCTCGGTCTTACCCTCTGGTTAATGCGGGGTAAAGGTCAATGTTGCTCGGAAGGGATGGTAGACGCGGCGAAAATTTGCGAACAGTTGGGGATTACTCACCAGATTGTCGATAGTCGCGATACTTTCGAGCAGTATATTATTGATTATCTCGTGGCTGGTTACGAAGCTGGCATCACACCACTACCCTGTTCCCAGTGCAACAAGGCTGTGAAATTTGGGCCGATGGTCAAATATGCCAAAGCAGAGTTAGGAGCCGACTACATCGCCACCGGACACTATGCGCGAATTACCTATGACGATAATTTGCAACGGCATCAATTGCGACGGGCGATCGATCGATCGAAAGATCAAACCTATTTCCTCTACGATCTAGAGCAAGATATTCTCGGTGCGACGATGTTTCCGCTCGGGGACACACTCAAAACCCAAACGCGAGAAATTGCCGCCAAATTGAATCTATCCACCGCCGATAAACCCGAAAGTCAAGATCTCTGTTTGGTGGAAAAACACGGCTCGATGAAAACCTTCCTCGACCAATATATCAACGAACGTCCAGGCGAAATTGTCGATACTCAAGGCGCAGTCCTCGGACAACATCTCGGTATCCATCATTACACGATCGGTCAACGGCGCGGAATTGGGATTGCGGCACCTGAGCCTCTATATGTAGTCTCACTCGATGCGATTAAAAATCGGGTCGTCGTCGGTTCTCGTGCTGACGGTCATGGTTCAGAATGTATAGTCGATCGAGTTAACTGGGTATCAATCCCTCAACCAACAGCCCCAATTCGTGCCGAAGTACAGGTTCGATATCGTGCGGAAGCCGTACCTGTGAGCGTAATTCCGCTAGCAGATGGCAAGGTAAAGTTAGTGTTTGACGATCCTCAATTTGGGATTACCCCAGGTCAAGCGGCGGTCTGGTATGACGGAGATATCGTCCTCGGCGGGGGAATTATCGATCCGTTGGCGTAGATTCTTCACCGAAGAATCCTTGTTGGCGTTGCTGAATCGGGGTATTTCTCTGTAGGGGTGCCCCTGTCTTGTCGTTTTTTTATTCGGGGGGCACCCCCGAATAAAAACGCCGCTTGTGGGTACCCTTAATCGATGCTGGGTAAGCACAAGGCATTACCCCTACAAAAATTATTTGTAGGGGTAATGCCTTAATTCAGCAACGCCTCCTTGTTTAAATCCCTGGTAAGGGCAATTCATGAATTGCCCCTACCAGGGATTTATTTAATGTCAGTTTCGACGATTCGATCGGGCGATGGATCGATAACTTCTTCGCCATCACTGGATTTAGGATTGATGCCGCGCCGCTCCTGCCATCGATCGAGAATATCCTCGATCAAAACAGCATTAATCCAGATTTTTGCAACTACAGTTAGTGGCAGTGCCAATAATAAACCCAAGAAACCAAAAAATGTCGTAAAAAAGACTTGAGAAATCAGAGTAAGTGCTGGTAGTAAAGATACTTGTTGCGACATAATATATGGCGTAAGTAAGTTACTCTCAAATTGTTGAATCAGCAGGTAAATAACCAAGATCGCTACAGCTTTCCAGGGTTCATCGAGTAATGCGATCGCCATTGGTATCACGACACTCATCGTCGGCCCGACATTGGGAATAAAATTGAGTAGTCCAGCCAGGATCGCTTGAGCTAAAGCGAGGGGAATACCTAAGGCTAATAAACCAATCAAACTGAGTCCAGCCACCACTACCATGCTCAGGATGGCACCCCCGACCCACTTACCCAGCGAGACATCACATTCAGCTAAAATCCCATCTACACGCCGTCGATAAAAGCTCGGAAATAGCGAGATAAATACTTGACGATAAGCATTGGGTTGAGCCAATAGCATAATCGTCAGAATTACCACAAACAGTAAGTTGAGAACTACTGCTAACGAACTAGAAAATAATGTCAGCGATTGTCCCGCCATCGACTTTAATAGTGGCTGAATCTGTCGATCGAGATCTTCTAGGTTTGGCAAGTAAGGAACTAGTGGAGCTGGAATATAAGACTGAATACTAGTCCGCCATCGATCGGCCGACTGGATAATTGCGGGAAATTTTGTCGCCGTTAATTCTTGGAACTGAGTAATAAATGGCGGTACGATTAGAATAAAAAAGCTAACTAAAATCGCACTAAATATCCCGAGCGCCGCAAGTACGCCGATTGTCCGTGACAGCTTAAACTGATGCTGAATTTTTAGAGCTAGCTTATTTAGGGCTGTGGCAAAAACTATCGCTGCAAAAACTATCAACAGTACTTGACGAATTTGCCAGAGTATGTATAGCGACACTACTAGAGCGAATAATCCTAACCATTGACCTATTAACATCAGCAGCCCCCAATTTAATTCAAACTATTAATTAAATTTTAGATGCCTATGTCACAATATCCCCAACTTGTTTGAGAAGTAGGGGATTTAATC
>JAJAZF010000220.1 GCA_026785875.1 Chamaesiphon sp.
ACCAGGATGAGATGCTAATTGATTTAATGTGACTGATTCTTGCTTATCTAAATGGACATATGTGGATTTCTCGATCCGCAAGCAATAGCCCCAGCCTATTTCCAGCAGCCAATATCCTGTCATTAATTCCATCCAAATCCCCCACCAAATTTTCTCTTTGCAGAAATTTTGACTGTCTAGAAATCTCTGCATTGTCTTAATTCGGCTATCTGCTAATATCGGTAATGGTAAATTATTTGCTATGTTTCCCAGCGTTGCTTTTGATAGCAATCCAATTACCTTCATCAGGATTTCTATCAAAATCAGTTCGGTTGGATTTAAGTTTAACTGAAACCACTTTTGGTATAATCGAGGGTACATTTATGTTTGATGCTCTAAAAGTTAGAGCATTCTTTTTCTTTTATTATCCCACCCTTTTTTTAGTATATTTGTATTTTCTTCAGCTCTCTCATGCCCTCGATTTTCCTGTTCGATTCTGACTGGGCTTGCCTTCGATCGTGGTTGAGTCGAGGGGGGATATTATTCCCCGCCCCTCTCAGTTAGATCTGGACGTGCCCGTTTCCGTGCATCCAGCTCCCGATGTTCTTAGCTTGCGCTTTTGCTCATGTGAGGTTCAGATTGGCAGGGTTCGTATATTTCAACTACTTTTCCCCTGTTACTCATATGCACGTAATCGTGACAGGATTCATGTATTGCTACTAGATTCTTTTTGTCCCAATTGTCGTGGTTTCCATCTACGTGATGTAGATGTACCTTTTCTTCACCTATGAATGTAAGTCCACAGGCTGCACATTTACGGTTTTGCTTTTTGATAGCTTTAGAGGTACTGCCATTGTAGAGTTTACTTTTGCGTTCGCTCCAGTAGGTTATATCTCCGTCATAGGGGGATTTATTTCCTTTAACACTGATATGTTTGTTTTCGGAGTAAGGAACTGCTGGGAATGCTTTGTCCAGTAATGTTTTACAGGTATAGCGATTCTGTTTGGTTTCTTTGTTAAATACCGCGTAAGCCCGTTTCTCAATGAAGTAAAGGGAGTTCCTAGACCCATCCATTTTGCAGTACTTATGGTAATTTCTCCAACCTCTAACCACAGGAGCTAATTTTTCAGCTTTGATTGTGGCACCGTAGTTTGAGTTGTTTACTATGTGTTTCACCTTCTTACGGAATGCTTTGAAGTTATCCTCAGAAGGAGTACTCCGAAACTTTCCGTTTTTCTGGACTTTGAAGTGCCAGCCGAGGAAGTCAAACCCATCTGTCGTAGCGGTAATCTTGGTTTTGCGTTCGCTAACTTTCATTCCCCGTTGGGCTAGAAATTCGCTGATTTGGTTAAGTATGGCATTGGCATCATCTTCGGGTCGGAGAACTATCACCATATCGTCCGCGTATCGGATGGAGGGTTCAATGGTTTTCCCATTTTTACCTTTATATTTATGGATGCTCTCTATTCCGTTGAGTGCAATGTTTGCCAACAGTGGGCTTACAACTCCACCTTGCGGTGTTCCTTGGTCTGGAAATCCTACGTTGGTTCCAGCTTTTAGACATCGGTAGATACCGAGTTTTAGTCTCGCTGGAGCTATCAGATTATCCATGATTGCAGAATGGTTTATCCTGTCGAAGCATTTTTCGAGATCGAGTTCGATTACTCGCTTATCTATTCCTTTTGCTTTGCTGTTTATGTTTAGGAATAGGTATTTCTGGGCATCATGTGCCGAGCGTCCCGTTCTAAACCCATAGCTACGCTCGTGGAAGGTGGCAACGCGAGGCTGGTTCGAGCGCATATTTTGCAAGGCATTGCCATGCTCGATCCGCTATTGTAGGCACTTTAAGCATTCGTGTGGTACCGTCCTTTTTAGGGATTGGTATTTCACGTAGACCTTGATGCTTCCAGTTGGTATGATTTAAGCCAAGGTTTTCGGCTAGTTCAAGGCGTTCCTCTAATGCTCCCGATGCTTTGCCATCAATACCCGCTGTTTTCTTACCAGAGTTTAACTGCGTTACCTGTCTGATTGCGAGTAGTCTAGCTGCTTGAGATTTGAAAATTAGTTTCTGTAGTGACCGTGCCTTACGCTTGTCTCCAACTGAAACTGCTTTGTAAACTCGTCTTTGTAACCGGAATAGCGTCTTTTGAAATTTCTTCCATTTGAAGCTCTTCCATAATTCGCTGGCTGTTATACCGCGTCCAATCATGATTTACTCCAATTTGTTTATTCTGAACACCTTGAGGCAATTACGCCTCATCCTACCCGCGTCTGAGGATTTAATCCTCTCGTCTGGTCTACCGTAGGCGCGACCGCTCACAGACCTCAAACACGTTTTTATTCGTTCCGTCCGAGAGATTGTTGTGTCCCGTTAGATGTAGCCAATTCAACTTCCAAAACCCCTTACTCATACCGTTGTTCAACCCAAACTCGGCGGGATACTAATCTTTGGTGAGGTCAGACAAAGGGATTGCGTCTGCCTGGGTGCGAGTTGCTTTTCTAGGCTCTGTTTCATCATGGGGACTCCTCGTTAGCACCAGTGTCATCTGCAATTGATGTCTGATTGTGCCCTGTTCCCAGCTTCGCTCTATAGATTTCCGAGTCTATTCGGCGTGGGCAGATAGAGAGTCATCTCTGAGTTTGAGAGAAGGGGCTTACACCCTTATTCCTCGGACAGTTCAGCCCTTGTGTGTATCATGTCTGGATACCAGGCTGGTAGTTTTATTTACGGACTGATTACCGTGATTCAACTACAACGAATCGCACGGATTTCCACCCTTGGGGAACCCCACTGCAAGAGCGAATCGCTACGCGCACTAAAATCTCAAGTGTATTAACCGCAGCTATAGCTGCGGATGAATGAGATTTTTCGCCTGTCACGCGCCATGAGCGCGAGGATCGTCATTGACACCGCTACTAGGAACTGTTTTGGGTGTAAATTTGGAAACCTCACCTTTGGAAGCGGTGTCGGAGAGAGCTGTCCCCGCGATCAGATCTGTTAATTTAGATTCTAAGATCTGCCGAGGCTGTTCGCCGATCGCTTCAGCGAGAACTTTTCCCTGATTATCAAAGAAGACAAAATGGGGAATCCCATCGACGCGATATTTGGTGACTTCTGGCAGCCATTTGGTATTATCAACATTGAGCATCGAAAAATTGACTCGATCGCCAAATTGTGACTTGACTGCGGCTAAATCTGGAGCCATTGCTTGACAACTGGTACACCAATTGGCATAAAATTCCATCAGTGTCGGTTTACCATTAGTCAGGGCAATATCGATCGGTTGGGCATGAGTGGCTTGAAATTCTAAGCTAGAAGTAGAGTCTTGATCGCGAATACTCAGTACGAGTGCAACTACCAATGCAATCGCGATTGTCACGATCGCAAAGTTACGCATCCGCTGTGGAGAAGAAGTAGATTGCATAAAATAAATTAGAAATTTGATAATAGTCTGTAAGCTAAATATATCGTGCAGTTTGCGATTGGTGTAAAACCCGATCGAATAGTTTGGAGATCGTCGGATGTTAAACTGTCAACTATCAACTGTCAACTATTCAAAGATGTTGTCAATCCCGACTTTCCCCGAAGCCAACCATGAGATCTTACAATCGTTAGCTAGCTATAGCGATCGAGAGTTAGTCAGTCTACATCAGTTACATCCCGAACAAGGCAAATTTTTCACGGCGTTGTTTTGTCGCTATGGATCGATCGTCCATAGCGTCGTGCAACACGCCGCCCCGTCTCAACTTCAGGCTGATTATCTGTTTGCGATCGCTTGGCGGCAGATTTTTGGCGAACTTGGGCGAGTAAAATTATCGTCAGATCCAGCCGCAACCAATTGGCAAAACTGGTTGATAGATATTACTGGTAGTACGATCGCCCAGATCGAAGTGCCCCCAACAGCGCAGATCCGTTATGCTCTTCATGCAGCACCACCTCCATTATGGTGTTATCTCGAACGAGGACTCGATCGACTTTCACCGCTATCTCGGCTACTTGTAGTGATGACTCAAAGCCTCAAGTGGAACGAACAACGGATTTCTGCTTACCTTCAAGGCGAAGGAACGAAAATTCCCGCCGATAGTATTCCCCACTATCTCACGGCAGGCTATCAGCAATTAGAAGCTGCTGTACCTGAAGATATTCGCCAGATCTATCTAAGTATCGACACTCAATAAATAATTGATAATTGATAATTGATAATTGGGTTTTTAAGATGAGGATTTAGACCTGCTAGGCTTTGTCCCCCGCCCAGTTGTCCATGAAAATGTACCAAGCACAATTCACCTAAACGGTAGGGGATTTAAATCCCTGCTCTTTGTTAATCATCTGAAAATATTGATGATTTATCACCCAAAGTCTACCATTTAGAAATGATTCTGGTTTGTGCGATCGTCAAAATGCGAAGGAAACCAGTCTAGTCGTGAAGGATCTCAAGCCAAAGGTGGGAATGCTAGGCATAACGGTCGTTAGTGTAGTCTCTCCCTGTGAATGATTCTAGGTGATGCCACGGGTTGAAAGGTCTTGATTGGTTGACAGAGGATCGATGACAGAGAATTTCACCGACCGCATGAGGATCTAAATTTTTTTGATTACACTTGAGAACAGTCTATGCCAAGCAAATCCTTGTATCAATCAGTAGAATACGATGAATCCGCCCCAGAGGTGGATCTCAATGGCATAGACATAGATGAAGATTTGCGAACGTCTTTACCCGAATTGTTTGAAGACGATCTTGATAGTACTGCCGTTCCGGCTGCTGCTAAAAATATTTACTACAGCAAGGATTTAGTTCGCTTATACCTCCAAGAAATTGGGAAAGTTCGCTTGTTACTGCGGGATGAAGAAATCTCAGAAGCGAAAATTGTCCAGCGTTACGTGCAATTGCTCGAATTGCGGACTAACGCAGCAGCAGCAGTAAAGTCAGGTAAGAGTAACGATCTGACAATCTTACATTACGTTGAATCGATCGAAATCCACGATCGATTGACAGCACAATTAGGGCATCGTCCTTCGCTCGAACGTTGGGCGAGCACAGCAGGTATTTCTCTCACCGAACTCAAGCCTAGATTAGCCGCTGGTAAGCAGCGATGGGCTGAATTGGCTCAAGTCTCAGTTACCGAAATCGAAGCCCTTCAGTTGGCTGGTACCCGTGCTAAGGAGCATATGATTAAGGCAAATCTCCGCCTAGTTGTCTCTATTGCCAAAAAATACCAGAATCGGGGCTTGGAACTCCTGGATTTAATCCAGGAAGGGACAATGGGTTTGGAACGAGCTGTAGATAAATTCGATCCTACTAAAGGTTATCGGTTTAGCACCTATGCTTACTGGTGGATTAGGCAAGGAATCACCCGCGCAATTGCTACTCAAAGTCGAAATATTCGCCTTCCTATCCACATTACTGAAAAACTCAATAAGATTAAAAAAGTCCAACGCGAACTGAGTATTGAAACTGGAAGGGCACCAAGACTGGAGGATGTCGCTAAAGCTCTAGATATGACGCTGGTGCAATTGCAAGAAGTCTTGATGCGTGCCCCCAGATCGGTATCATTGGATGTCAAGGTGGGAAAAGATCGGGATACAGAATTAGGAGATCTGCTTGAAGCCGATGAAGTAACCCCGGAACAAATGATGATGCGGGAGTCACTTCAATCCGAACTCGTACAATTACTGGCAGATTTGACCGATCGAGAGCGCGAAGTAATTTGTCTACGATTTGGACTAGGATACAATCAAGCCCATTCTCTAGCAGAGATCGGTCGAGTATTAGAATTATCCCGCGAACGCGTCCGCCAAATTGAATCCAAAGCTCTCCAAAAACTCCGCCAACCCAAACGCCGCAACCGCGTTAGGGACTATTTAGAGTCGATGAATTAGGTTCGCAGTAGGGGCACATTAATTGCACCTACCGACGTAGAACTACCAAATCTTTTAGAACTCGACCGTTAATGGTGCGCGGGGGAAGGGAATCACATCACGGATATTGGTCATTCCAGTCATAAATTGCACCAACCGTTCAAATCCTAAACCGAAGCCAGCATGAGGGACGGTTCCATAGCGGCGTAAGTCCAGATACCACCAATAATCAGCAGGATTTAATCCTTGGGCAATCAGCCGACGTTCGAGCACGTCGAGGCGTTCTTCCCGCTGGGAGCCACCGATAATTTCGCCAATTTTGGGAGCTAAAATATCCATCGCTGCAACGGTTTTACCGTCATCGTTCAGCCGCATATAGAAGGCTTTGATCTCTACCGGATAATCAGTGAGGATCACTGGTTTTTTAAAAACTTCTTCGGCTAAATAGCGTTCGTGTTCGGATTGGAGATCTAGTCCCCAACTGACAGGATATTCAAACTTCTGTCCCGATCTTTCTAGTAACTCGATCGCGTTAGTATATGTGAGGCGTTCAAATTGATTGTTAATAATATTCTCGGCTGTCGCTAAGACTGATTTATCGATGCGATCGTTGAAAAACTCCAGATCTGCTTGACAATTTTCCATCACATACTTAAATATATACTGGAGAAATGTTTCGGCTAGATCCATATCTTCTAGCAGATCGCAAAATGCCATTTCTGGTTCGATCATCCAGAATTCAGCGAGGTGACGAGAGGTATTAGAATTTTCGGCACGAAAAGTCGGCCCAAAGGTGTAAACATTACTAAATGCCATCGCCATCACTTCGGCTTCCAATTGTCCGCTGACGGTCAAATATGCCGCCTTTCCAAAGAAATCTTGACTGTAGTCGATCTCTTGTGTGGGAGTTAAGGGGACATTTTTGAGATTGAGGGTAGTGACATTAAACATTTCACCCGCCCCCTCACAGTCACTAGCACTAATAATTGGCGTGTGTACCCAGAGGAAACCGCGTTCTTGAAAAAACTGATGAATCGCTGTCGCACAAGCGTTGCGCACTCTAAATACCGCGCTGAGGGTATTTGTGCGCGATCGCAAGTGACCGATATCGCGTAAGAATTCAAAGGAGTGGCGTTTCTTTTGCAGGGGATATGTTTCGGGATCTGCTTCACCGTATACTTTGACCTGACTGGCTTTTACTTCTACTCGCTGTCCTTTGGCGGGGGATGCTACTAGTTCGCCGACGATCTCGATCGAAGCACCCGTGTTAATTTGTTTGAGGATGGTGGCGTAGTCGGGGACATCTTTATCGATTACCACCTGAATGTTTGCCATACAGGAACCATCATTGATATCTACAAAGGCAAATTCTTTGGCTTCCCGCTTACTCCGAATCCATCCTCTGACAGTAACGTCATCTCCAGGATTACCTCCACGGAGGATTGTAGCAATATAGTTGGTAATCATCTTTAAAGTCGGCTAGTAAATCCTACCCTACTAGTCTGCCATATTCGACGTTTGAGGCGTGCTAACTGACAAATTGTGAGCACGCCCCAAATAGTTTAGTCTGATATCCTGGTGCGTTACGGCCCAAGCCGAACACACCTTACATGAAAATGAGCTGTTCACTTAGGCTCGCGATAGTTAACGAAGCTGTCAACTATCAACTATCAACTATCAACTATCTACAGACAATTGTATCAGTTACCCCCGCTCGAGCGGTTCGATCGGAACTACTGCACTCGGAGCCATGTTTATAGATTTTGATGCTGATTGGCTCTCGGTTAGCGGTAGAACCATTTGCCGAGATCGTCATATTTTTACCTGTAGTAAAGTTGATAGTTAGTGGTAACTTCCCGATCGCCTGTTCTGTTGTACTACTGCGCGAACGATTATGTTCGGTCATCGTATAACTACCCCACAATGTACTCCCTGGCTTACCACTATATTCAACTCGATACTGCACCCGATCGCTAAAAGGATTCCCAAAAGCCTGAACACCAAACAAACCCACCCCTGTCACTAATGACCACAAAACATACGCGCTTTTCACAGCTTTGTTAACCCAATGCTACACTGCCCTAATATACCCAGTAAATTGGTTTAAAATGTGTCCGAAATAATTAAAAGATTCTGTGCTTTATACTTATCGATCGATCCTTGCTAAAAAATGAGCAAAGGTTGCTTGGAGCTACATTAGCGCGATCTATTAGAACTATAGGGCTAAAGCTCTTCAAAGCCGTGGTTTTTGTGTTTTAACGCAGCCTAGGGGTTTAAATCCCCCACTTTGAGGTGGATTGTTTTTAGGATCGGGTCTGCTTGGTGCGTTTCCATGGTCGTCGTCTCGGTTCACCCGAGCCGTGGAAACAAAGGCGGGAACGCATCCGCTCGCATCCCCATCCTAAAAACCTCGCTCTCTTGATTCGCTGTCTTGTCGTTTTTTTATTCGGGGGTTCCCTAATAAAAACGCCGCTAAACCCTCTCTGCGAGACGCTGCGCGAATGGGGAACCCTACGTGCGGCGAATCGCTATCAACTATCAACTACTTGCACTGAGCGTAGCCGAAGTGTCAACTATCAACTACTTGCACTGAGCGTAGCCGAAGTGTCAACTATCAACTAATTAACGCCGACACTAGACAACCTGGTTTACCACTTTTTGTAATTTAGAAACTTCCCAAACATAGTTATCTTGACTCGATCGCCGCGAGGATCGACTTCCTTTTCCACATCCATCGTAAAATCGATCGCACTCATAATCCCATCTCCAAACTTTTCCTGAATCACACTTTTGAGCGGTAGTCCGTACACCTGCATAATTTCATAGAAACGGTAAACAAACGGATCTGTAGGCACGATCGGCCCTAAACCTTTAATCGGATAATTAGTTAAATGGTCGATGTAACTGCGATCTAGACCTAAAGCTTCAACTAATAATTTCGCCTCATCTTCAGAAGTAGTAGCTTGTCGATATAATACGGCAGCAATCCACACCTCATCTCGATTGAGAATTTTTTCTAAGTCGGCAAAACTCAAACCTTTTGCTTGCTTGGCTGCAAATAATTGGCGAACGAGATCGGGGAGTTCCATGCTCAGTTTAGATACTAGATTGCTATTTTGATTTAAATATAGACGATCTAGGCACACGAAATAGTTGTTAATGAACAGTATTTTATTAGTTTTTACTCGATTCCCCGTCGGAGCATACCTAGAAACCAAGCATCTGGTAACAACTTTCGCAACCCCAATAAGAAACTTGCATTACCCCCAGCCGGATAGCGCAATTTCCAAGTACCATCAGTTGCTGCTTGATAAATGGCTTTTGCGGTTACTTCTGGTGGTGAACCATCTGCCCCAGCCCGATCCATTTTTGGTAGAATCCTATTTAGATAAGCATCATAAACAGTCAATCCGGCTTTTTTGGCGACTGTATTCGATCGAGTGTAGAAATCAGTCTTAATTGCTCCAGGTTCGATAATTTTGACCTTGATATTAAACTGGCGTAGTTCGTATTGCAATGATTCAGAAAAGCCATCTACCGCCCACTTTGTCGCATGGTAGGGGCTGTACAGTGGAAATGTCATTCGTCCGCCAATTGATGACACATTAATCAAAACACCTTGTTGATGCAGCCGAAAATGGGGCAAAATAGCACGGCTCACTTCCATCAACCCAAATACATTAGTCTCAAACTGACTGCGAATATCTACCATCTCACAGGCTTCAAAAGCTCCAATCAGCGCATAACCAGCATTATTTACCACCACATCGATCGTCCCAAATTTAGCGATCGCCAGATCGATGGCTGTATGAATCGTATCAACTTGAGTGACATCTAGCGTCAAACACAGAACGTTTGGGAGATTAACAAGTTCGGTGTCTCGATCTGGAGAACGCATAGTCGCTACTACATTCCAGCCTTGTTGCTGAAATAGCTGCGCTGTGGCTTTACCAATCCCTGTAGACGCTCCGGTAATTAATACGGTTTTGCTCATTGAAATAACTCGATCGTTTGGATCTATTGTAGGTTGAGTAGCGCAACGCCAAACCCAACCACACCAATATTTTCAGGTGCGAATCCGCATACTCAGATCCAACCAGTGCGATCGGGTAATCGGTGCGCTAGTAGAGATATAATCTACGCCAGTCTCGGCGACTTGCCTAATGGTGGTGAGGGTAATATTTCCAGATGCCTCGATCTTGATGCGAGGATTGGCGGATCTAACGATCGATACTGCTTGGCGCATCAGCTCTGGCGGCATATTATCCAGCATGATAATATCTGCGCCACAGTCGATCGCTTCTGTGACTTGCTCCAACGATTCGGTTTCGACTTCGATCGTCAGTGGATAGGGCATAGTGCGTCGGATACCCTCGATCGCTTCCGTAATCCCACCCGCCGCAGCGATATGATTGTCCTTGATCATCACCGCATCATCCAAACCCATACGGTGATTGACTCCTCCCCCTACTGTCGTCGCATATTTTTCGAGCAGACGCAACCCAGGCGTAGTTTTCCGAGTATCGACTAATTGAGTCGGTAAATCCGCGATACATTCGACATACTTGCGGGTAGCAGTAGCGATGCCACTCAGCCGCATTGCCAGATTTAGAGCCGTCCGTTCGCCCATCAATAGAGTAGCGAGATCGGCAGTGATTTCGGCGATCGGTTGTCCTGGGATACATGGCGATCCTTCCGCCGCCACAGGCTGAAACTTAGCTTGAGGGTTTAAAAGCTCAAAAACTCGTTTCGCGACTGGCAGAGCGGCAATTATGCCCGCCTCCTTAGCAATCCAGACCGCTGTAGCAACTCGATCGATATTCGGTAAGCCTTGGGTGCTACGATCTGAGCGACCGATATCTTCTTGGAGCCATTGAATCAAGTGGGAATCGAGGACGATCCAAGGGGGCAAAGTTGAAGTCATTGAGGGATGTAGCTTGAGGTTTTAAACGGTGAATAGCTTGGTGACATCGAGCTGGATGTCAGGGAAAGATAAGGGGGAAATATTTCCAGTCGCCAATCTAGTCTCAGATTGATAGGTATCGATTGTCAAATCGCGAAATACAATCAGTTCGGGAAGTTGTAGATTTACTACCCAATATTCCTCAATCCCAGCTTGTGCATACACTCGCTTTTTTTCATTGATATCTTTGCGTAGTGTTGTATTGGCGTATTCAATCAGCCAAAAGATATCGGCTGGGTAGGGATGGTGAGTGAGATACTGACGATTGGGAGTACGGACGATCGCAATATCTGGCTCTGGTTCGGAATCATTTGGCAGCGTAATCGGATGAGCTTCACGAACTTTTGCTCTGTCCCCTAATAATGTTCTAAGATATACAACTGATTCGTCACAATAAAAAGCATGAGGCATTCCCTCTGGTGGCATATCTACAATGATTCCTTCTAATAGCTCTACCCGCCTGTCGTCCAGCAATCCTGTCTCTACTAATTGATGATATTCGGCGATCGTCCATTTTGCGGTAGTAATTGTCATCACTGATGTCCTCGAACTCTTATCTATTTTAACAAGCAGGTGGTATGTATTGGTACTGTGGACGATCGATCGAGTCTCAAACCATCGAGTTAGATCTCAACGATCCTGGCTTATTATATGGGGCGACAGTTTTTACGACGGTTAGAACCGATAAGTTGTCTTCAGGTATTTACGAGCTGCACTGCGAACGCTTGCGATCGAGTATCTCAGATCTAGGTTGGTGTCAGCCTGACTGGAAGCAAGTTCGATCGGGTGTAAAATACCTAATGCTATTTCCCGTCTTGCGAATTACCATCTTTCCCGATGGACGAGAATTAATTACGGGGCGAGAGTTACCACCTAATTTAGCGACTTGGCAACAACAAGGTGTAACTGTAATTATTGCCGTTGGCGGAGCCGATCCTGTGGAGAATCGACAATTGACTCGAACGCTCCCCCAGCACAAAACGGGTAACTATCTTGTGCCCTGGCTGGCTCTCCAACAGGCGCGAAACAGCAATATTCAAGAAGCCATCCTCACCAACGATCGTGGTGATTGGCTGGAAACTACCACCGGAAATCTCTGGGGTTATCGCGATGGATGCTGGTATACGCCGCCGCTAAGTGCTGGAATTTTGCCTGGGGTAATGCGATCGCAAATTTTGGAACTGCTCCAGCAGCAAGATCTAAAAGTCCTGGAGATCGAATGGACGCAATCATGGGTGAAGGATTTGGAAGCGATCGGCTATAGTAATTCGGTAATCCACCTGATCCCGATTCATACTGCGATAGTGCCAATGGGTAAAATAGAATATACAGCCCAACATCCGATGATGAAGTGGTTGGTTGCTAGTTCCTCTGGGACAGATTTAGTCACCAAAGATCGGGCAATCGGGTAAAAGCAAGATGTTCTCTGCCAACTTTGTTCGCGAAACCCTATCAATAAAATGAGAGAAAGGTTAACATAAGTTCATAGAGAGATAGCATACAGTAACTTATTGATAGCGCAGACTGGAGGAAACGAGGGGCAAATATTTGGTTGATACCAAGCCCTGTAAACTGTTACCAGTCAACAAATACTTATATAGGAGAACCTTCGAGTGAATAATAAGCGGTGGAGAAATGCCGGACTTTATGTCCTATTGGCAGTTGTGGCAATCGCTCTGGCAACTACATTTTTAGAAAAGCCAGCCCCAGCCCAAAAAACTCTCAAATATAGTCAATTCATCCAAGAAGTAAAGCAGGGTGAAATTGAGAATGTCGGACTGAGTGCCGATCGCAGCCGTGCATTGGTACAGGCTAAAGATGGTACGAAAATGACCGTCAACTTACCTCCCAATGACAACCAACTAGTCAATATTTTGACTGACAACGTCAAAGGAAACATCTACGTACTCCCTCAGAATGATGAGAGCGTCTGGTTCCGTGTCTTGAGCAGCCTATTCTTCCCAGTATTATTACTGGTAGGTTTATTCTTCTTGCTTCGTCGTGCCCAAAGCGGCCCAGGCAACCAAGCGATGAACTTTGGCAAATCCAAAGCACGCGTGCAAATGGAACCCCAAACCCAAGTTACCTTTGGTGATGTTGCCGGAATCGAGCAAGCTAAATTAGAACTCAACGAAGTAGTAGACTTTCTTAAAAATGCCGATCGCTTTACCGCTTTGGGTGCCAAGATTCCTAAAGGTGTCCTCTTAGTCGGCCCTCCGGGTACTGGTAAAACCCTACTCGCTCGTGCAGTTGCGGGTGAAGCTGGCGTACCATTCTTTAGTATTTCCGGTTCGGAATTCGTCGAAATGTTCGTCGGTGTGGGTGCATCCCGCGTGCGTGACTTATTCGAGCAAGCCAAAGCACAAGCTCCTTGTATCGTCTTCATCGATGAAATCGACGCAGTGGGTCGCCAACGGGGCGCAGGACTCGGTGGTGGTAATGATGAGCGGGAACAGACCCTCAACCAATTACTGACCGAGATGGACGGATTTGAAGGCAATACGGGGATTATTATTATCGCCGCTACCAACCGTCCCGATGTACTTGACTCCGCACTCTTACGCCCAGGTCGTTTCGATCGTCAAGTAGTTGTCGATCGTCCTGACTACGCTGGTCGTCTGGAAATCCTCAACGTTCACGCTCGTGGCAAAACATTAGCAAAAGATGTAGATCTCGAACG
This sequence comes from Chamaesiphon sp., assembly GCA_026785875.1. Taxonomy (GTDB): domain Bacteria; phylum Cyanobacteriota; class Cyanobacteriia; order Cyanobacteriales; family Chamaesiphonaceae; genus Chamaesiphon. The sequence continues at coordinate 13,480 of JAJAZF010000220.1, forward strand.
CATTTCCCGTCGGACTCCTGGCTTTACAGGTGCAGATCTAGCCAACCTCCTCAATGAGTCCGCAATTCTCGCCGCCCGTCGCAGCTTGACCGAAATCTCGATGGATGAAGTTAACGATGCGATCGATCGTGTACTAGCAGGGCCAGAGAAAAAAGACCGCGTAATGAGCGAGAAGCGCAAAACCCTCGTTGCTTATCATGAAGCAGGTCACGCCCTCGTTGGTGCCTTGATGCCCGACTACGACCCCGTACAAAAAATCAGCATCATCCCTCGCGGTAATGCTGGCGGTCTTACCTGGTTTACACCTAGCGAAGATCGGATGGAATCTGGACTCTACAGCCGTTCCTACCTCCAAAACCAAATGGCTGTCGCCCTCGGCGGTCGGATTGCTGAAGAAATCATCTTCGGTGAAGAAGAAGTCACCACCGGTGCTTCCAATGACCTCCAGCAAGTCGCTCGTGTCGCCCGTCAAATGGTGATGCGGTTCGGGATGAGTGAAAAACTCGGTCCCGTCGCCCTCGGTCGTCAACAAGGTAATATGTTCCTCGGTCGCGATATCGCCTCCGAACGCGACTTCTCCGAAGAAACTGCGGCAATTATTGATGATGAAGTCAGCCAATTAGTAGCAGAAGCCTACCGTCGTGCCAAGGATGTCTTAATCGTCAACCGACTCGTATTAGACAAGATTGCAGCGATGTTAGTTGACAAGGAAACTGTTGATTCGGAAGAACTTCAGGATTTACTTGCTACCAATGATGTCACAATGGCAGCGATCGCGTAATTCGATCGATCTGTTCAATCGATTAGCCTACACTAGAGTTCTATCGCTAGTGTAGGCTTTTTTTGGATGAGTACTGTTCTCATCATGCTATTGAAAGCGAGTGCGATCGAGATTTTACCTCAAGCGGATATATCGTAGATCGATCTCAATCACCCCAATCGCTGTTTTACCTCAGTAGCTAAAGCGTCGATCGAGACCACAACTTGTTCGCCATTAGTCATATTTTTCAAGATGCACTGCTTATTTACAGCTTCTTCTTCCCCGATTACCACGCAAAAAGTTATCCCCTGTTTATCTGCGAGAGCAAATTGTTTTTTAAGTGGGCGTTTATCGAAAGCCGTCACAACTTTGATACCAGCTTGGCGGAGTTGTTGGGAAACTTGGAGATAAATCGGCATCAAATCTTCTTGGAGATTTAGCACCATTACTTGAGTGGGAGTTGGGGCTAGAGGTTGCAGGATATTAGCTTTGAGTAGGCGATAAATCAGGCGCGTAAGTCCGATCGAGATGCCTACTCCTGGCATACTTTCACCGATGAATATGCCGACTAATTCTTCATATCTACCGCCAGAACAGATACTACCGAGGGCTTCATGTCCGATTAGGGTAGTCTCATAAACTGTACCTGTATAGTAGTCTAATCCCCGCGCGATCGACAGATCGATACAATATCGATCTGCTGGTACACCTAGATCTCGAACACCGTTAATTACGGTGGTTAATTCCTCAATTCCTAATTTAAATTGTTCGGCATTAGGTAAATCGGCAGCAAATTCATTTAGAGCAGTCAGGACTCGATCGACATCCCCTTTAATATTGATAAAGCCGATAACTTGTTGCGATTGTGCTGGGGATAAACCCTGAGTAGCTAAACCTGCTAATACCTTTGTAACTCCGACTTTTTCCAAGGTATCAATAATATTAATACAGACTTTGATGCGATCTGGTGCAACTCCCAATGAACTAAAGAAACCAGTTAATACCTTCCGATTATTGATCCGAATCAGAAACTCGCCGATGTTAATCTGACTGAAAATCTCAGCGATAATGGCTGGCATCTGAGCATCATAAAGTAGGCTCAGTTCCTTGCGCCCGACAACATCGATATCACACTGTCGAAATTGACGATAGCGTCCATCCTTGGCTCGTTCGCCCCGAAATACCAGATCCATCTGATACCTAGCAAAAGGAAACTGTAAATCGTTGAGGTGACGGGCGATATAAGCGGCTAATGGTACCGTCTGATCGAATTTTAATGCCCGCGCTTCCGAGCCAGTATCGCCCTTCCCTGCTTCATCCCGCTCTGCTTGGCGATTGGGGGGGAGAATTGGCTGCAAACCGTAGATAATGTTATCGCCTTGGTTTCCCTTCGCCTGAAGCACTTCTAGCCGCTCTACAGCAGGAGTTTCGATTGGGGTAAAACCGTAGCTCTCATATACCCGCCGAATCGTATCCATCAGGTGTTGTTCTAGTCGCTTTTCACCAGGTAGAAATTCGGGAAAGCCGCTGGGTGTGGAGAAGTTGATTTTATCCATGTTTGTGTGGGGTGACGCAGAGGACGCAGAGTAAGGAGAGAACGCAGCGATGCGCGCTCGTCGGGTTCCCCGACGGTTTAGCGCATCAAGACAGAGAGTTGACTAGTGGGGGAACTGGGCGAAGGATGATATTTCTTTTACCCTTTTCCCCAAAGCCTAAAGCCTAAAGCCCAAAACCTAAAACCTAAAGCCTAAAGCCTAAAGCCTAAAGCCTAAAGCCTAAAGCCTAGCCCCTAAAGCCTAATCCCTGACCCCTACTGATGATAGAGTGTACAGAAGGATTAGCAACAAAGTCGTGGGGGAGTTTAGCGTCGGTGAAAATTTTAGTAGTTGGTAATGGTGGTCGAGAACATGCGATCGTTTGGGCATTATTGCAATCTCCTCAAGTTACCCAAGTCCTATGTGTACCTGGTAATGGCGGTACAGCATTGATGGATCGCTGTCAAAATCTCTCATTTAGGGTAGATGATTTTGGGGGGATTGCACGGTTTGCAGAAGTGAACGGGGTGTCATTGGTAATTATCGGGCCAGAATTACCACTATCACTAGGGATTACTGACTACTTACAAAATCGCAATATTCCGGTATTTGGCCCGACTCGTACAGGTGCCCAAATTGAGTCTAGCAAAACCTGGGCAAAATCGATTATGGAGGAAGCCCGAGTCCCAACGCCAAAATCGGCAACTTTTACAGATTTGACTACTGCACGGGCATATATCGAGCAGCAAGGGGCACCGATTGTCGTAAAAGCTGATGGGTTGGCTTCAGGGAAAGGTGTTGTAGTTGCCGAAACTTTGGCAGAAGCTTTGACCGCAGTAGAGTTATTATTCGCTCAGAATTATGGTAAGTTACTGATCGAGGAATACGTGACTGGGCAAGAATTATCAGTGATCGCCCTGACAGATGGTAGAACTATTCGTCCCCTATTACCCGCCCAAGATCATAAACGAATTGGGGATGGCGATACAGGCGCAAATACAGGCGGGATGGGTGCATATGCTCCGGCTCCACTAGCAACTCCAGCGTTGATGACTAGAATTCAACATGAAGTCCTAGAACCAACTCTGGCTGCCCTCAAACAGAAAGGGATCGACTATCGGGGGGTGCTCTATGCAGGTTTGATGATTACTCCAGATGGCGAACCCAAAGTATTAGAATTTAACTGTCGATTTGGCGATCCCGAAACTCAGGCGATCTTGCCGTTATTGGCTACCCCGCTGGTAGACTTATTGTTAGCCTGTGTCGAACAGCGACTGGCTGCCTTGCCACCGATCGAATGGAAGTCAGCAGTATCAACTTGTGTGACAATTGCCGCTCAGGGTTATCCTGGAAATTATGAGCGCGGTAAAGTTATTGGTGGGATCGATGCGGCAAATGCTGACGGAACGATCGTCTTTCATGCAGGTACTCAACTCAAGCAAAATCGCATTGTCACCGATGGCGGACGGGTATTGGGTGTGACGAGTATCGCCCCAGATTTTGCCACGGCGATCGATCGTTCCTATCAAGGGGTAAGAGCGATTACCTTTGAGGGCATGTACTATCGTCAGGACATCGCTCAAAGAGCCTTACTGTAGAGGCTTTAGGCTTGAGGTGTTAGGCTTGAGGGAATGAAGCGTAAAATAATAGCTTAATGGTTTCTAATATCCAAATACTTATTTATCCTGGTTGTCTACAGCTTAGAGCCGTACGCTCTACTTTCCGATCCCTAAAGCCTAATCCCTACTTATGCAACGTCGATCCTTTTTAGTCACCCTTGGTAGTCTGGCTGTGGGGAGTAGCCTAACTAGTTGTCAAAGTCCAAACCAGTCTACTTTGAGGTTGTTGGCACTAAAAAACTCACTA